>JANWIK010000202.1 GCA_025449955.1 Gemmatimonadaceae bacterium | reverse complement strand
TAGGCGGGGTGGACATGGCAAGTGGGGAAGAAGGACCTCAAAGCGACAATCTCAGCACCTACCGAGCCAAGCGGTCCACCGACAGGACGCCGGAGCCGTTCGGAACCGTGTCGCCGGTGCCGGGGCATCTGTTCGTGGTGCACAAGCACGCGGCAACGCGGCTGCACTTCGACCTGCGCCTCGAGATGGACGGGGTGCTGCGCTCGTGGGCGGTGCCCAAGGGCCCGTCGTACGACACCAACGACAAGCGATTGGCGGTCAAAGTGGAGGACCATCCGCTCGAGTACGGCGATTTCGAGGGGATCATTCCGGCGGGTAACTACGGCGCGGGCGGCGTGATCGTGTGGGACCGGGGCGAATGGGTGCCGCTCGAGGATTGGCGCGAGGGGCTCGAGAAGGGGAAGCTGTTGTTCGAGCTCAAAGGCTACAAGCTGCACGGCAAGTGGACGCTCGTGAAGATCAAGAAGAGCGAGCGCGATTGGCTGTTCATCAAGGAGCGCGACGCGTGGGTCAAGCAGCCCGGCGACGAGTTCCCGGAGGAGTCGGTGTTGTCGGGCCTAACGGTGGAGGAGGTGAAGGCCGGGGGCCTCAAGACCAAGACCGAATCGGTGCGCGTCGAGCTGGACGATACGGAGGCCAAGCGCGCGCGCGTCGAACCGCGCACGGTCGAGGTGATGCTGGCCGAGCCATCGGACACGATCTTCACGCGCGACGGGTGGCTGTTCGAGCTCAAGCTGGACGGATACCGGCTGCTCGCCGCCAAGCAGCATGGCGAGGCGCTGCTGCTGACGCGCAACGGCAACGACTACACGGCGGTCTTCCCCGAGATCGCGCGCGCGGTGGCGGCGCTTCCGTTAGACAGTTGCATCGTGGACGGCGAGGTGGTGGTGCTGGACCCGCAGGGGAAGCCGAGCTTCGCGCGGCTGCAGCAGCGCGGTCGCTTGTCGTCGACGTTGGACATCAAGCGCGCGGCGGTGGAGCTGCCGGCGACGTTCTACGTGTTCGACTTTCTGGCGTTCGATGACTTCGACTTGCGGCCGCTGCCGCTCACCAAGCGCAAGGCCTTGTTGGCCGAGACGATGCCAAAGTTAGGCGCGCTGCGCGTGCTCGATCACATCGAGCGCGAGGGCGAACGGTTCCTGGAGCAGGTCGCCGCGTTGGGACTCGAGGGCGTGATCGCCAAGCGCGCCGATGCGCGCTATCGCGGCGGCCGCTCGGATTCGTGGCTCAAGATCAAAGCGGAGAAGACCGGCGACTTCGTGATCGTCGGATTCACGGCGCCCAAGGGCGGCCGCGGCCATTTCGGCGCGCTGCAGTTGGCGGACATGGTGAACGGGACGCTCACGTACGCCGGCCGCGCGGGCACCGGATTCGATGACGACCTGCTAGGCGAGATCGGCGCGATGCTCTCACCCCTCGTGCGGCGCGACGCGCCGTGCGCGGGGCCGGCGGTCGAGCCGGCCGCCGAGCCGCGGCCGTCGAGCGACATTCCCGATACCAAGACGACGACGTGGGTCGAGCCAAAGTACGTGTGTGAGGTGCGCTTCCGCGAATGGACGCCGGACGGGGTAATCCGGCATCCGGCATTCTTGAGAATGCGCCCCGACAAGGATGCGCGCGACTGCGACCGCCAGGGCTGGAGCGCCGTGCCTAACGCCGGCGCGGCGGACGACGCGGCCGTGGGTGATGCCGCGGGTGATGCCGCGGGTGCCGCGGGTGATGGCGCGGATGCCGCCGCGCCGCCGCCGGTCGCGCCGCAGCGCGAAGAAAAAACGGTCGCGTTCTCGAATCTCAAGAAAGTGTATTGGCCGGCCGAGCGATATACGAAGGGCGACCTCATCGAGTACTATCGCGCGGTGTCGCCCTGGCTGCTGCCGTACCTGCGCCATCGACCGGTGGTCCTAACACGCTACCCGGATGGCATCGAAGGCAAGATGTTCTACCAAAAAGATGCGCCCGAGTTCGCGCCGCGCTGGATCCGTACGATTCCCATCTGGAGCGAGGACACGCAGCGCGAGATCCGCTACTTCGTGTGCGACGACGAAGAAACGCTGCTCTACATCGCGAACATGGGGTCGATCCCGCTGCACATCTGGGCGAGCCGCGTGGGGTCGCTCGAGCAGCCGGACTGGTGCGTGATCGACCTCGATCCCAAAGAAGCGCCGTTCTCCGACGTGGTGCGCACGGCGATCGTGCTGCGGCGCTTGTGCGAGTCGATCGAGCTCGCGAGCTACGCGAAAACGACGGGCAAGACGGGACTGCACATCATGCTGCCCCTGGGCCGGCAGATCACGTACGCGCAGTCGCGCACGTTAGGCGAGCTCCTGGCGCGGCTGGTGCTGCGCGAGAGCCACGACTACGCGACCATCATCCGGCACGTGACGAAGCGCGGCGACAAGGTGTATCTCGACTATCTGCAGAACCGGCACGGGCAGACGATCGTCGCGCCGTTCAGCGTGCGCCCGCTGCCCGGGGCCACGGTGTCGATGCCGCTCGAGTGGGGCGAGGTGAACGACACGCTCGATCCGAGGGATTTCACGATCCGGAATGCGCTCGAGCGCCTCGACCGGTTAGGCGCGGACCCGTGCGCGCCGGTGCTGGAGGAAAAGCCGGATCTGGCCGGGGCGCTGCAGCGGTTGGCTGCGGTGCTGGCGCAGGGCGAGGATCCGGTCGAGGAGCGGGGCTAGTGAGCAGCGTCTGATTTGTTGATAGCAGCAAGAGGGAAGCGCGCGCGACCGGCCGGCCGAAGGACCGCAAGCACCCGATCGAGCTCGCGGCCGTGTTCGCGCAAGCGAGAAGGGCCGCGGCGGGCCGCGCGCCCAACGCAACGCGCGTTGCCGTACGTACCGTTAGGCAGTCGACGCGGCGGTCGCGGCGCGCTTGGGCAGCACCCAACCGGGCCGCACGAAATGACACGTGTAGCCGTTGGGGATCCGCTCCAGATAATCCTGGTGCTCGGGCTCGGCTTCCCAGAAGGGACCGGCCGGCTCGACTTCGGTCGCGACTTTGCCGGGCCACAAGCCCGACGCGTCGACGTCGGCGATCGTGTCGCGCGCCACGCGCTCCTGCTCGGGACTGGTATAGAAAATCGCCGAGCGATAGCTGGGCCCAAGGTCGTTGCCCTGGCGATTGCGCGTGGTCGGATCGTGGATCTGGAAGAAGAACTCGAGCAGCGTGCGAAAGCTCGTCTTGGCGGGATCGAAGATGACCTCGATCGCCTCGGCGTGCGTGCCGTGGTGGCGATACGTCGCGTTAGGCACGTCGCCGCCTGCGTATCCGACCCGCGTCGAGATGACGCCCGGCTGCCGTCGCACGAGTTGCTGCACGCCCCAGAAGCAGCCCCCGGCGAGGACTGCGCGTTCAGTATTGGCGCTGTTGGCCATGGTAGTACCCTCCCCTGTTCACCGTAACCCGGCCGCGCGTCCGATTCAAGGCACAGCATCCAGGTGGGTGCGCCAGTGATTTTGGATGCGCACCGAAGCGATCTTCCCCATCCCTCGCATCCCTTTCGTTGTCCCTTACCCCTTTGTCGAAAATGCTCAGTCCGCGCGCAGCGCCTCGTTCGCGTCGACGCGCGCGGCGCGCGCAGCGGGGATCGCGCTGGCCAGACACGTCACGCCCACCAGCACCCCGGCCACCACGAGCACGACCACCGGGTCGCGCGGCGACTCGTCGAACAACAGCGGTGACAGCCATCGGCTGGCGATGAGCGCGAGCGCGATGCCGATCCCCATCCCGATCACCCCCAGGCGAAGTCCGTCGCGGAGCACGAGGCCCGTGAGATTCAGCACACGCGCGCCGAGCGCAATGCGGACGCCGATCTCGTGCGTGCGCTGGGTGACGTTGTAGGCGATCACGCTGTAAATACCGATCGCCGCGAGCGCCAGCGCGAGCACGCCTAACGCAGTGAACATCGTCGCGCCGATCTGCCACGACTGTTCCGCGCCCCGAACCAGGTCGGAGAACGGCTCGACCGTGATGTACGAGACGCCCGGCATGAGGGTCTGGAGGTGGCGCCGGACGCGCTCGACGTCGTCCGCCGCGCGGCCGAGCACGCGGACGTACAGCCCGTAGGTCGGGCGGCTCACCTGCTCGGCGGCCAGATAATAGTTCGCCTCGGCCTGGTGCGAGATGGCGCGCGTAATCGTGTTCTCGGCGACGCCGACGACCGTCGAGCAGGGCATCGAATCCGTACCCATCTTGATGCACTTGCCTAACGCATTCTGTCCGGGCCACAGGCGGTGCGCCATCTCGGCGCTCACGACGATCGACAATGGGCCGCCTAGGCGGTCCGTCGAATCGATGGCACGGCCGGCCAGGATGCGCGTCCCCACCGTGCGGAAATAGCCGGGCGAGACGAGCTGCAATCCGAACGGCCCCAGCCGCCGCACCGAATCGATGCCCGGCACCGTGAACCCTGTCCCCTCGAAGTCGGCGAACGGGATGCTCACCCGCTGCGTGGCACCCGCGACGCCCGGCATCGCGGCGGCTTCGTCCGTGAGACGGCGCAGCAGCGTTTTCTGCTCGTCGGTGGACAGCTTCATACCGCGCAGGTTGATATCGGCCACCAGCGTGTGGTCGACGTCGTAGCCTAACGGAATGGCGCGCACGTTGCCGAAGCTGCGCAGGAAGAGGCCGGCCGCGATGAGGAGCGCCGTGGACAGCGCACCCTGCACGACGACGAGCACGGTACGTGCGCGCGAGCGCTGGTAGGTGCCCTCGCGGGCGCCCGCCTTGAGCGCGGCGGCGAGGTCGCTGCGCGCGCCGAAGAGGGCCGGGGCGACACCGGTCGCGAGGCCCACCACGAGCGCGATGACCGCGCAGAAGATCACGGTGCGCGCGTCGACCAGGCCGCCGCCCAACGGCGCGGCGTCGCCGTACAGCCTCGTGAACCCGGCGGCGACGGCCCAGCCGACGCCCAACCCAGTTAGGCCGCCGGCGCCGGCGAGCAGGAGGCCTTCGGTGAGCAGCTGGCCGACGAGCCGCCCGCGGCCGACGCCCAGCGCCAGGCGCAGGGCGATCTCGCGGCGCCGGCGAAAGGCGCGCGCCAGCAGCAGCCCGGCCACGTTCGCGCCGGCCACGATCAACGTCACGAGCGCCACCGCACCCACCCAGAACGGAATGCGCCCCTCGGCGCCGGCATCGGGGGACCGGCCTAACGGAGTCGGCGCGAGCGCCATTGCCGGCTGCGCCACCGCCAGCGGCGCGACCGTCGGGTCCATGTCCCGCTCCGCCTGCCAGCTGCGGCGATACGCCGTGCTGATGTCGGCCGTTGCGGCGGCGAGCGACACGCCCGGCTTTCGGCGCACGATCGTGGCCAGCCAACCCCAATTGTAGTTGTCGGCGTACGTGTGATTCCGCAGACCCGCGTATGCGTTGACCGGAACCCACGCCACGGGCGTCTCGCCGACGTCCATACCCGCGAACCCCTCCGGCGCCACCCCGATGATCGTGTACGCGCCCTGCCCGATCGCAATCGTCGAGCCGAGGACGTCGCTGCGTCCGCCGTAGCGCGACTGCCAGTAGGGATAGCTGAGCACCGCGACCAGCGCGCCGGCGGGCGGCGTGTCCTCGCTCGCCGAATAGAAGCGGCCGAGGGCCGGACGCACGTCGAAGAACGAAAACAGATTCGCGCTCGCGCGGCCGACGAGCATCTCGCCGGCATCCTGCCCAACACCGACCGCCATCTTGGCGTCGGCATACACGGCCATCTGCGAGAACGAGTGGGTCCATTGCTGGACGTCGAGATAGCGCCGATACTCGAAGTAGCCGTCCACTGCGCGTTCGCCGCGCAGCTCGTACGACATGAAGGCGCGGCTCACGGTGGCGGGATCGTGCATGAGCGCGGGCGGCCGGAACATGATCCGGTCGATGACGCTGAAGATGCCCGCGGTGGCGCCGATTCCGAGCCCGAGCGTCATGATGACGGCGAGAGTGAAGCCCGGCGTGAGGCGGAGCGACCGCACGGCATAACGCAGGTCCTGCGTCACGATCTCGAGGAGGCCGATCCCGCGCACGTCGCGGTCGTCGTCCTTGATCCGCTCTACGCCGCCTAACGCAATTCGCGCCCGTCGCTCGGCTTCGCCGCGCGGCACGCCGGCGCGCACGTACTTGTCCGCCTCGCGCTGCAGATGAAACGCCAGCTCCGCATCGAGGTCGCGCTCGACCGCGCCACGCCGAACGATGGCACGCACGCGATACCGCAGCTCACTCCAGAGTCGTCCGAGCATGGATCACCGCATCTCGAGCACGAGCGACACGGCCGTGGTCAATTTCTGCCACGCATCCACCTCGGCGCCCAGCTGTTTGCGGCCTGCGCGCGTGAGCTCGTAGAACTTCGCGTGCCGGTTGTTGTCGGATGGCCCCCAATTCGCCGAGATCCATCCGCGCCGCTCGAGGCGATGCAGCGCCGGATAGAGCGAACCTTGCGGCACGTCGACCATGGCGCGCGACACCTGTCGCAAGCGCTCGGAAATCGCCCAGCCGTGCTGCGGCTGGAGCGAGAGGGCCTTGAGAATGAGGAGATCGAGGGTGCCTTGCGGCAGGTCGAGACGATCCATGGGTTCCCCTTGCGCTTCTACAGGATCGTAGATAATACGACTCCTGTAGAAGCGCAAGGGCGAGGGAAGCGCGCGCTAGCGCGCAGCTGAGGGAAGCGCTGCGCTGCGGGGAAGCGGGAAGCGGCGGCGACACCGCCTGAGGCGTGGAACGACATCGAGGCACGCGCACGATGCGGCCGCGACGCGTGCCGCGTCCGCTCTCTCACTCCGCACGCAAATTGATGTTCTATCCGACCCTCAGGCGGCGTCGCCGCTTCCCGCTTCCCGCAGCGCAGCGCTTCCCTCAGCGTGCGCCAGCACGCGCTTCCCTTCGCTCACCGGCAGCGTGAGCGTGAACGTCGATCCCACCCCCACCACACTCACCACCGTCAAGTCCCCGCCCATCGCGCGCGCCAGGTGGCGGCTGATCGCCAGGCCTAACCCAACGCCTTGCTGGCTGCCGTGCGTCGACTGCCGGTCGATCTGGACGAACGGTTCGAACACGCTCGCCAACTTTCCCTGCGGTATGCCCCGCCCCGTGTCCGCGACGCGCACCGCCACCACGCGCTGGCCGTTCGTGTCGCCGTTTTGGTGCACGAACGGCGCGTCCTCGCACACCACCTGCACGCTGCCGCCGCTCGGCGTGAACTTGCACGCGTTGGTCAACAGGTTGAGCAGGATCTGCTGCAGCTTCTCCGCATCCGCGTGCACCGTGAGCGACTCGTTGCCGCGCGATTCGGTGTACGTCAGTCCCTTGGCGCGCATCTGCGGCGCCATGAGCGTTTCGACGTTCGCCATCACATCGGCAACGCGGACCTCGCCTAACTGCAGGTCCAGCCGGCCGGACTCGATTCGCGCCAGGTTCAGGATGTCGTTGATGAGCGACAGGAGATGCTGGCCGCTCTTCTTGATGCGCGCCAGATCTTCGCGTTGGGCATCGGTCACCGGGCCGCGCAGCTCCATGCTCAACAGATCCACGTAGCCGCTGATCGCGTTGAGCGGCGTGCGCAGCTCGTGGCTCATCGTCGCCAGGAACTCCGACTTGGCGGCGCTCGCGGTCTCGGCCGTCTGCCGCGCCGTCCGCGCCACCTCCCACTGCTCTCCAACGTCGAGCACCGCGCGCTCGAGCACCGCATTCGCCGCGTGCAACTGCTCGTTGGCATTGGTCAGCTCCTCGGACTGCATCTCGAGCTCGGTCGCCTGCTCCTGGAGATGCTGCTGCTGCTGCTCCATCTCGACCGTCTGCTCCTGCAATTGCTGATTCTGGATCTCCAGCTCCAGCGCCTGCTCCTCGAGCTGCGCGTTCGACAGATCGAGCTCGTGCGTTAGGCGTTCGTGCGCCGCGGCGTGGCGCGACAGCAGCGTGTTCAACGACAGCGCAATCAAAATGGTCAAGATCGTGCCGATGACGAGCACGGATTTGATGATCGCCGCGAGGCGCTCCTCGTGCCTTGTGTGCGACGCGAGCAACGTCATCTCCGACTGTTCCATGTCCACGGCGACGCGGCGCGCGCCATCCATGTATCGCTTGCCGACGTCGGTTTTGACGAGCGAGAGCGCGGAGTCGCGCCGGCCGACGCGCGCCCATGTGATCGTGGTGTCGAGCTCGGCGAATTTCTGGCGGGCGAGCGACGCCAGCGTGTCGAGACGCGCCACTTGCGTCGGACGTCCGGCGACGAGCGGCCGGAGCGAGTCCAACGCCATCGTCGCATCGCGCTCGGATGCGAGGTAGGGCTGCAGGTAGTCCCCTCTCCCGGTGAGCAGATACCCGCGCTGGCCGGTCTCGGCGTCCGTTAGGCGGGCGAGCACGCGCTCGAGGTGCTCGATCACCTGGTGGGTGTGCGCCACCTCGCCGCGTCCCCTGACCTGGGCGCCGAGGCCCGCGTAAACGAGCCCGGCGAAAACCAGCACGACGACGCTCGGCGCCAGCACCGCTACCAGGTGCCGCGCGCGCGACCACTCCGCCAAGCGGGCGGCAATCCGGAGATGACGTGGTGTCGCTTGCTTCTCGCTTCGCATACTTCGATCCGACAACTCGCCCTCGCGGCGGGTGAATGCGAACGGGGGAACGCTGTCGCGCGTCTCCGCACGAACGAACACTCGGTACGCACTTGCCGGTCGTGAGCGACGATGGTCGCCATCGACACCCCAAAAACCTACGACCGGGTTACGCCGATGCAAGAGAGTGCCGCGACGCGCCAACCGCCCGGGCCGAGTAGCCAAGGCGCGCGTTAGCGCCCATTTTTCGCGCCGACCAAAAACACCCAGCCCCCTGTTCCCGGAACGAATTCATGGATCGCTACCAACGCGTGGCGCGGGTCATCTTCGCAATCGGACTCATCGGGATGGGTGTCCTCGGCCTCGCGTTCGGGGACTTCGCGATGCAATGGCAGCCGGTGCCGGCAGGCCTTCCGTGGCGCGCGGACCTCGCATACTTCTGCGCGGCGCTCGAGCTCCTCACTGGCTTGGCGCTCCTCGTGCCTCGCCTCGCGAGCATCGCATCGCGCGTGGGCGTCGTGTACGCGGCGCTGTGGTGGGTGCTCCTCAAGATTCCAGTGGTAGTCGCGGCCCCGCTGACGGAAGTCAGTTGGCTCGGGTTAGGCGAGATTGCGGTGATCCTCGCCGGCGCATGGACCCTCTATCTCTCGTACGGGCGCGCCGAGCCAAGTGCAAAGGGTCTGCGACAGCCCGCGATCCTGTTCGGGCTCGCGCTCATTCCAATCGGGCTCTCCCACATCTTCTATACGACGGCCACCGCCTCGCTCGTGCCAGCCTGGCTTCCATTTCACCGCGGGT
>JANWIK010000201.1 GCA_025449955.1 Gemmatimonadaceae bacterium | reverse complement strand
CCGCCCGAGCCCGAGCTGGATCCGGATGGCGTGCGGTCGAGCGCATACGGATTGTGGCTCTGGCCGCCGCGCCCGCTCCATCCGCTCGTGGAGTGGTCGGCGCGGAAGTTGGCCCACTCCGACAAATTCGTCTTGCCGAGAATGATCGCGCCGGCCGCGCGCAACCGCGCGGCGATGAAGGAGTCGCGCGGCACTCTGGCGCCCACCAGCGCGAGCGAGCCGGCGGTGGTCATCATCTTGTCGTCGGTCGCGATATTGTCCTTGATCAGGATCGGAATGCCGTGCAACGGACCGCGCGGTCCTTTGTTCTTGCGCTCGGCGTCGAGCGAATCGGCAATGGCGAACGCATCCGGATTGAGCTCGATGACTTCGTTGAGCCCGGGTCCTTTGTGATCGAGCTCGTCGATGCGGCCCAGGTAGAGCTCGACGATCTGGTGCGCGGTATACTTTCCGGAGGTCATGCCCTGCTGGAGCTCGGCGATGGTCGCGTCTTCGAGCTCGAAGGATGCGGCGACGTAGCGTTCGGCGGCCGGCTTTCCGTTAGGCGATGGGGCGCCGGGCCGGTCGAGCCAGGGCAGCTTGGCGTGGGCCAACGCCAGCGCACTCCCGGCCAAACCGGTCCCGACAAATCCCCGCCGGCTGATTCCTCCCGCGCGCGCGGCGGGATCGTCGTGCTGCGTCATCGCTCCTCCTCGTTGAGATCGTGATCGGCGCGCGATAAGCATGCGGCGCGGCGCGGTGTCACACAATGGTTGCGCGTGGCGATATTGATTGCGGCACTCACCCGGAGGGACCCTGAGCGCAGGCCCGAAGTTCGATCGCGCGTACTTCGATCGCTGGTACCGGCATCCGCGGCATTGCGTGGCGACGCCGGCGGAAGTCGCGCGCCGCGTGGCGCTGGCGCTTGGTGTGGCCGAGTGGGTGCTGACGCGGAGCGTGCGTCACGTGTTGGACGTCGGCTGCGGCGAAGCGCTGTGGCGCGCGCCGCTCATGGCGCGGCGGCCGGGCGCGACGTATCACGGCGTGGATCCGAGCGCGTACGTGGTCGCGCGATACGGGCGGCGCCGCAACATTCGGCAGGGCGCGTTCGGCGCGCTCGGCGCGCTGGCGCTCCGCGAGCGGTACGACCTCATCGTCTGCGCGGACATGCTGCACTACCTCGGCGCGGCCGAGCTGCGCAGCGGGCTCGCCCACATCGCCGCACGGTTAGGCGGGGTCGCGTACCTGCCGGTGGCGACGTCGTCGGATGACGTGGACGGCGACGTCCGCTCGCTCGTGCGCCGCGCGCCGGCCTGGTATCGCGCGCGCTTTCGCGAGGCGGGCCTCGCACCGGTGGGACTCGAGTGCTACGTGCGGCGCGACACGCTGGACGATCTGGCAGCCCTCGAGCGCGCCTAACCGGGCGCGGCGGCGCGCAGGTGCGAGGCGAGGAGGGCGCGCATCGCGTCGTGCATCGCGAAGTATTGCCGGCCCTCGTCGGCCCGCTGCGCCCGAGCGGGCGGGAGCGCGCCGTGCTCCACCACCCAGCGGACCACGTCGCCTAACGCAACGACCTGTGCGTCGTCCACCCGATGGCGGAGCGCCTCGATTCCATCGGCGCCCGCAACATCGACCAAGCGAAACACGATGATGTCGCCCGTGTCGACGCCGGGATCCACGACGTGCACGGTGCACCCCACCGGAACGCCGGTGAATGCGCTCCACTCCGCCACGTTCATGCCGCGCATCGGCGGCAAGAGACCCATGTGCACGTTGAGGGTGCCGAGTCTCGGCAGCGCGAGCATGGCCGGGCGCACGATGCCGAAGCCCGCGCACACGAAGACATCGGCATCCAGTCCGCGCAGCAGCGCCATGTCCGCCGGATCATCGAGCGATGCGAAGCGAACCATCGGGATGCCGCGCGCCGAACAGTACGCGGCGACGGTGTCCGGGATGTGTGTGGAGGGTGCGGCCGCCGGAGCTCCCGCCAAGGCCGGGTTCGAGCCGCCGGTGGCGCGGCGCGCGAGCCCGGCCACTCCGTGCTCGCGCACGTAGGACGCGAGGCGCGCGGCGCGCGACTCGCCGGGCGCGGCGTGGATCACGACCGCATCGGGTTTGAAACCCCACGCCGCCCACGACTCGCTGAACTGTGCCACCTTACGGCTCCGCTCCTCGGCCAGGAGCACCACGCGCTGTCGCCTAACGGAAGGTTGGCGCGGCGCGGACGGCAGCGACACCGGCACGCCGGCCGGCACTTCCGTCGGCGCATCTGCCGAGCGCGCGGGCAGCTGGGCGAGCGCCGCGAGCGTGCGCGCCTTGGCCAGCAACGCATCGATGAAAAACTTGGCCGCCCAGTTGGGTACCGCGAGCTCGATGTACCGTCCCCAGATCGGATCCGATCCCGCGACGCCGCCACGGAGGCCGGGATCGCCGGACTGCACCAACTGCGCGCGCTTGACGAGATCGATGGCGCGGAGCGCCGCGTTCACGAGCGTGGGGTCGCCCTCGAGCCGGTGCAGCTCGAGCCAGATGAGCGCCATCTGCGCGTTTCCCGTTAGGCAGGCGTAGCTGGCGGCCGGCCGCCACCGCGCATCGAGCCGGCCGGGAAGCCACTTGGAGAGACTCAGGCGTCGTGCCACCGCGCGCGCCGCCCGGCGCGCCACGGCCATCCCGCGCTCGTCGCCAAGAATGTTGGACATCATCAAGATGCCCCAGATGGTGTACGCGATCGTGTGCGTCACGGCCGTGCGCTCGCCCGAGCCGTCGTCGAAACCGCAGTCGTCGATCCAGCCCGTGGAGTCATCGACGTGCCCGAGCACCCAGTGCAGGTGCCGGCGCGCGGCATCGAGGTGCCGTGTGTCACCGGAGTGCGCACCGAACTCGGCGAGCCAGCAGCCGGCGTGCGCCATGTAGGTGTAGGTCTGTCCCGATCCGTACAGATGGCGGCGCCACGCGCCGTCTGGATCCTGCTCGGCGGTCAGCCAGTCGGCGACGCGACGCGCGGCGCGCAGCACGTCCTCGTCGCCCGTCGCGCGATGCCACGTCGTGAGGCCATTCAGGATTTGCGCCGAGTTGAAGATCGATGGCTGCTCGCGGTTCTGCGCGATCTCCATGCCCGGGAATCCGCCGCCGGGCAGCTGCACGCCTAACAGAAACGCGATGGCGCGCCGCGCGCGATCGCCGAATCCGGCCACGCCGGCCTCGCTCTCGAGCGCGAGCATCGTGGGCACGAGGTAGCCCGTGGTCTCGGGGTACGACGACGACCAGCCCCGTCCCAGGTGGTAGCGCCCCGAGATGCCGCCGTCGCGCTGGGCGTCCTGCGCCCGCGCCAGCCATCCGGCAGCCGCCTCGAGATGGTCCCGGTCCGTTAGGCCGAGCTCGTCGTTGCGACCCCGATGCACCACGCCGCCGCCTAACGCAGCCAGCGTGGCTGGCCGCCAGGCCCTCGTGGTCACCAGCGTGTCGGCGATGCGGCGCGCCGTCGCGAATGTCCCCATGTCGTTCGTCAACGCTCCACTGGATGCAGGACGTGCGTCTCGATCTGTTTCGACCGGCCATCCGGCCAAGCAATTCTATAGCCACCACGACTTTTCGGCGCCGTCGCCGGCCCGGGCCGCTACCTTTCGCACGTTGACGTCGGAACGGACAGCTCGCGTGTGGCGGCGGGACGAGTCGCGGGAGGGCCCTGGCCAATCGGCGCGCGCCGACTGATCTTCGTGGTGCTGTCGCCCCGAGAGCCCCCGTCCAGGACCCCCTATGCGCCCTACCAGCTCGCACCGACTTCGCGTCGCGGCGTCGCTCGCCGCATTCACGCTCACCGCCATCCTGTCTTCCGTTGGGCGCGCCCAAACCACGGTCGCCCAACGGAACGATGGCGACGCACCCGGCTCCGACAGCGCGATTCTCGCGTCCGAGCAATACGTGCGCCCGCCGGCCGTGATCGAGCGGCTGGTGACGGCACCGCGCGAGAACAACGTGTCGCTCACGTCGGAAACGCAGAGTCCCACGCGGCGATGGTTCTACAAGTTGGTGAGCGCCGGCATGCCCAGCGTGCAGACGTTCGGCAAGCCGCACTATTACCTGGGCGAGCTGCAGGTGGACTTCGAGGCGAATCGCTCGCGCGCGCTCACGGATCGCGGCGCGGCGAAGCTCGAGCTGATCGATGGCTTCACCGGCGCCACACGCACGATCGACGCGCCTGAGGGCGCGACGATCAGCAGTCCGGTATGGTCGCCCGACGGCGCGCGCATCGCGTACGTCGCGAACTTCGAGAATTCCACGCGCCTCTATGTCGCCGACGCCGCGTCGGCGAAGGCGCACGCGGTGGGATCGGTCTCGCTCCTGGCCACGTTGGTCACGGAGCCGCAGTGGACGGCCGACGGCAAGAGTCTGGTGGCCGTCGTGCTCCCTGAGGCGCGCAAGGCGCCGCCGGTGCGACCGGCGATCGCGACCGGCCCCGAGGTGCGCATCACCGACGGCAACAAGGACAAGACGCGCGTCTACGCGACGCTGCTCCAAACTCCGTACGATGAAGCGCTGCTCGAGTACTACATCACCGGCCAGCTCGCGACGATCGACGCCGCCTCGGGCGCGATCCGGCGCATCGGGGCGCCGGCGATGATCGACGCGGTGGATCCGTCGAGCGATGGCAAGTACTTCCGCGTGACGTTGATCGAGAAGCCGTTCTACTTCACCGTGCCGCTCGAGAGTTTTGCGCGCGCCGACGAGCTGTGGGATCCGACCGGCCGCTCCGTGGCGCATCTGGCATCGACGCCCGCCCGCCTAACGGACGACCGCGAGGACCTCACGCCGGCGGAGCGCGCCGCCGCCGACACGGTCGCGCGCGACTTCACCTGGCTGCCCGACGGATCGGGCCTGGCGTTCCTCAAGCAGGACCCGGCGCCTAACCGGGGCGACGGCGACTCGTCGTCAGCGTCCGCGGGCGGCGAGCGCGCGGGCGGCGGGAGCCGGGCGTCGCGTCGCAAGGACCACCTGTATGCCTGGGCGCCGCCCTTCACCGACGCCAGCCGCCGCGAGCTGCTCACCAGCGACGCGCGCATCGGCAGCGTCCTCTTCTCGGACGACGCCAAGATGGCCTTCGTTGCCGAGAATACCACGGGGACGGGTCACGTGTACGCGGTGTACTTCGCCGAACCCGACAAGCGCTACACCCTCTGGCGCTTGCGCGGTCTCACCGCCAGCGTCGGCACCAATCGCCGCGGCTTCTTCGACGGCGGACGCGGCGGCTCGGGCGCCGACTCGGTAACGTTCTACGAGAATCCGGGTTCGATCATGGTCGCGCGCGGCCGGTTAGGCGGCGACGTCGCCCTGCTCTCGCCCGACGGCTCGGCGGCGTACCTCGAAGGCACCCGCTACGATCGCGACTGGGAGCGCCACGCGCCGCGCGGCTTCGTCGACAAGGTGGACATCCGCACGGGCAAGAAAACGCCGGTATTCGAGGGAGCAACCGATGCCTTCGAGACCGTGAGCGCCGTGCTCGATGACAGCCTGTCCAAGGTGATCGTCGAGCGGCAGTCGCCGACCACGGTGCCCGACGCGTATTGGCGCGACATCGCGTCCGGGCAAACCATGCACAAGCTCACGAACAACGTCGACTACACGCCGGAGCTCACGCACGCGCTCCACAAGCGCATCTGGGTGACGCGCGCCGACGGCTATCGGTTCCTCGTGAACCTCACCCTGCCCGCCGACTACAAAGATGGTACGCGTCTGCCGACGCTGTTCTGGTTCTACCCGTTCGAGTACACCGATCAGGGCGGCTATCTGCGCACGCTCCGCACCGAGAACATCGAGCAGTTCCCGCGCTCGGCGCCGCGCACGATCGAGTACATGATCACGCAGGGCTATGCCGTGGCCGATTTCGATCCGCCGATCGTCGGCGCGACGGGCCGCATGAACGACAACTACGTGTCCGACCTGCAGTCCGATCTCTACGCCGTGATCGACCAGTTGGACCGCGACGGCTACATCGACCGCACCAAGCTGGCCATCGGCGGTCACAGCTACGGCGCGTTCAGCACCGTGAACGCGATGGTGCACACGCCGTTCTTCAAGGCCGGTATCGCCGGCGACGGCATGTACAACCGGTCGCTCACGCCTAACGGATTCCAGAACGAGCGGCGCGACTTCTGGGACGGGCAGAAAACGTACCTCGACATGTCGCCGTTCATGTACGCCGACAAGTTGAGCGGCGCGCTGCTCATGTATCATTCGCTCGAAGACCAGAACGTTGGCACCGCGCTCGAGAGCTCGGTGCGCATGCTCCACGCGCTTCAGGGACTGGGCAAGACGGCGGCGCTCTATATGTATCCGTACGAGGATCACGGCCCGCTCACCCGCGAAACGGTGCTCGACCAGTGGGCGCGGTGGGTGGCATGGTTGGACAAATACGTGAAGAATGCCCCGCCCGCGTCCGGTACGCCGGCCGTGAAGGCGCTCACCGGGTCGCGTTAGCGTGGCGCCCAACCCATCACCCTCGAGACCAGCGACACCCATGCGACCTCGCCTGCTGTCCGTCGTCACGATCCTCGCGTTCGGCGCGATCGCCGCGCCGCGCGCGCGCGCCCAGGACGCCGACCATTTGCCGGCGCAAGTGGACTCGATCGCCACCGCGGTCCTCGACGCGACCGGCGTGCCCAGCGCGTCGGTGGCCGTCGTGAGGCATGGCGCGCTCGCGTACGCGCACGCGTACGGGATGGCCAAGCTCGATCCGCGCACGCCGTCCGACACCACGATGCGGTACGCCATCGGATCGATCAGCAAGCAATTCACGGCGGCGGCCATCCTGCTGCTCGTCCAGGACCACAAGGTTGCGCTCGACGATCCCGTGTCGAAGTTCGTGCCCGGCGTGGCGCGCGGGAACGAGGTGACGGTGCGCATGCTGTTGTCGCACACCTCGGGCTATCAGGACTTCTGGCCGCAGGACTATGTGCCGCCGAGCATGGAGCAACCCACGACGCCGCAGCACATCATCGACCGGTGGGCCAAGCAGCCGCTCGACTTCGAGCCGGGCACGCAATGGCAGTACAGCAACACCAACTACATCATCGCCGGCCTCATTGTCGAGAAGGCGAGCGGCACGCCGTTCACCCGCTTCATCCACGCCCGGATCCTCGATGCGTTAGGCATCAAGAGCGCGGTGGACTTCGACGCGTTGGGGCCGTCGGCCGCCCAACCGATCGGGTACATGCGATACGGTCTCGGACCGCTGCGCCCGGCGACGCCCACCGGTCCCGGCTGGATGTTCGGCGCGGGCGAGCTGGCCATGACGCCCACCGATCTCGCGCGGTGGGACATCGCGATGATCGACCAATCGCTGCTCGCGCCCGCGTCGTACAAGACGATGGAAACGACGGTGCTGCTGCGCAACGGCGTCAGCTCGAACTACGGGTTAGGCGTGGACGTGGGACAACTCGGCGGCCATCGCATCATTTCACATTCGGGCGAGGTCTCGGGCTTCACGGCCGAGAACATCGTGTTCCCCGACGACAGCGCGGCGATCGTCGTGCTCACCAATCAGGACGCCGCGCCGGCATCGGGCGCCATCGCCCAGCAGATCGCGCGGGTGATGTTCACCACGCAGGACACGCTCACCGCGAGCCGCACCGCGCGGGCGCGCGCGATTTTCGACGGATTGCAGAAGGGCACGGTGGACCGGTCGTTCTTCACCGCCGACGCCAACGCCTATTTCAGCCCCCAGGCGCTGCAGGACTTCGCGGCGGGTCTGGCTCCGTTAGGTACACCGGCGTCGTTCGTGCAAACCGGCCAGTCGAGTCGCGGCGGCATGATCGAGCGCGTGTATCGCGTCTCCTTCTCCGGCCGGGTCCTCCGCGTGTGGACGTACGAGATGCCCAACGGACAGCTCGAGCAGTACCAGGTGGCGCCCACCGGCTGACCGTCGCCCATGCCCGACCCGCGCCGGACCCCGCCCTTCGTCCTCTCGCCCGACATGCGCGAGCGCCTGAGGCCGGATCTCGACTTCGAGGCCTTCGAGCGCCTGCTCACCGTGTTGCCGGAGCAGGCGCGACAACTGCTGCTACGCCTCGCCGCGCGCCAACCCGATCTGCTCGCGATCTGGGAAGCCGCGCCGGCGCTGCGCGTCGAGGAACGCGGCACCGACACGCACTCGGAGCAGTATCGAAATCCGCGATTGCAAATGCACATGGTGCCGCGTCTCGAGGATGTGTCGCTGTCCGACCCGCTGTTGCAGCGCATGCTGCGCGAGGTTCTGCCGCCCAAGCCGTAGCGGCCTAACGAAAGGCCCGGATGCACGACGGCCCGCCGGAGGGCGGGCCGTCGGTCGTTCGACTGCTGGCTCACGAGCGGCGCTCATGCACGCCGCATCGCGCGCAACCGTCCATCCGATGCATCGTCCAGGCGCAGCGCCGGACGTGCCGGCTCCTCGTCGCGCACCGCTTCCGCGGGACGGCGGCGGTACTGCACCAGGTCTTCGCCCAACGTCACGAGCGCGCGCGTCACCACGGTGCTCGCGAGCGGCTCCGGAATGCCCATTACGCGCACGTAGCTCTCGATCGCCCGGTCGAACGGAAGATCTTCTGCCAGCGTGTCGACGAACATCATTGCGTTGTCGACGTGGGCGCGAATCACCAACTCTTCGGCACGCGCTTGCGCCAACCGCAGCCGCTTTTCAGCCGCCGCATTGAGCTTGCGCGCGAATATGCGTTCAGGGAACAGCTTGCCCAACATTGGAATGCTCCGACGGTGGAGTGGAGAGACCGCCGACTCGGGCGGCCCTGGAGACCTCGACCCCTCGTTCAAGCAGAGATCGTACCAAGGGTCCTCCTGTCAAAATATGACGTATGGGAGGCCCCTCGGGATTCATCCCCGGGCGCTGCCCCGCATTGAGCCGCTCCCCGAGGCCGCGGGCGGCGCCGCGCTCCGCGTATCGAAAGATTCCGCACGTTCCGCGCGCCGCGCGCGCCACAATTCGACAAGGCTGGTGAAAAAGATCAGTGTCATGATCGTGGCAGACGTGACACACCAGATGCAGATCGCGTGAATCACGAACAATTCCTTCGAGGTGAGCCAGGCCGAAAACAGCACGCTCCACCCCGACAACACGACGAGCATCCACGCGATCTGTCGCTCGAATCCTGCGCGCTGCACCGACATCAAGGCCAACACCAGCAACACGATGTAGGTGGCCAATCCCCATGCCGCGACGGGAAGTCCGAGGAACACCGCCCAACGCGACGTGTTCACGCGCTCGCATGAGCCGATGTGACAAACGAGCTCGCCGATCACACCCACCTTGAACAGCGTGAGGTACACCGCGACGAGCGCGCCGACGAGTGCCAGCAGGGCGATCAGCATGCGAGCACCGCGAGTCACGGCTTGGCGCTCGCTGCCTTGCCCGTCGCGCTGTCGCCGCTGCTCTGCGTGCCGTTCTTCATCGCCTCCATGGCGGCGGTGTCGACGTAGGCCTTGAACATGTCGTAGGGAATCGCGCCGGGAATCTGCTTGGTGCCGATCACGAACGTCGGCGTCGACTCGACGTGACGCCTCAACCCCTCATCGCGATTCGCGTTGATCTCCGGAATGTGCTTCTGGGAGTCGTAACACGCGTCCCATGCACTCACGTCGAGGCCCAACGCCTTGGCATACGTCTCGAACACGCCCTTGGGATTGCTCTCGCCGCTCCAATCGGGCTGCCCTTGAAACAACCTGTCGTGCATCTCCCAGAACTTGTTCTGATCGCCCGCGCACGCGGCCGCGTTGCTGGCCGGAACCGAATTCGTGAAATGCTCCAGCGGGAAATCGAAGTAGCGGTAGCTCGCCAAGCCCGCGTCGATGATGCGCTTGCGCACATCGGGCTCGGTGATCGTGGCGAACTCCGCGCAGTGCGGACACTCGAAATCGGCGAACTCGAGGATCTGCACCGGCGCGTTCGGATTGCCGAGCAGGTGGCCCTGCGCCTTGACCGGCGTGAGCGAGACGTTTGCGATCGAAGGCCGCGACGCGTCACTATGCTGCGCGGTCCTGATGATCAACGCGATACCGATCAGCGCGACGACACCCAAGCCGTAGTAGAAGGGCTTGAGAGACGCCGCCCGCTGGGTGCGAACGACATTCGACCGCTGGGCGCGGGCGCTTTTCTGGGACATGGACCGGTCAACTCGCTGGGGATGGGCTGAAAGCTAGCGCCGGGCCTGGATCGCAGGTACTGGCGTTGGCCTGAGCGGTGGCCCGCGACCGTTAGGTCTTGATATCTTGTCCCGCTCCGCGTTCACCGCAACCGATCAACCGAGGAAGTTCCAATCGACCCCGATGTCATTCGCGTGCCTGCCGGCGCGGGCGCACTGCACGTCGAGCGCTACGGCCATGGCGGACGCGCGGTGCTCTTGGTCCACGGTTTTGCGACATCGAGCTTCGTATGGCGCGCCGTTGGTCCATCGATTGCCGCCGCGGGACACACGGCGTATGCGGTCGATCTTCTCGGCTACGGAGAGTCGGACCGGCCGATCGAAGCGAACTACTCGATCGCGGCGCAGGCGGAATGTTTGGACCGGGCGCTCGCCGCGCTTCGCGTTCCGCGCGCCACGGTCGTCGGACTCGGCGTGGGCGGCGGGATCGTGCAGCGCCTTACGCTGCGGCATCCGGCACGCGTGGACGGACTGGTGTTGGTCAACAGCGTCGCGTTCAACGACTGTCCAGGACGCGATGTACGAACCGTGCAACTCGGCACCGCGCGATTTGCGCTGCGTGTCGCGCACGGTGTGTTGGGGGCAGCACCGCTCTTGCGACGCGTTCTCGAGGACAGTGTGTCACGCAAGGAAACGATGCCGGCGCGGCTCGTCGCACGCTATCTCGCGCCCTACGTGGGGCCCGAGGGCGTCACACATTTGCTGACGATTGCGCGTGCGCTGAAAGCGGACGACGTCGAGGAGCTGGACTTGTCCCTCATCCGCGCACCCGTCGCGATCGTGTGGGGCGAAGAACAACAATGGTTGGACAGCGGGCTCCCCGAGCGGCTGCAAGGCGCGATCGGCGGCAGCAGCTTGGTGCGTTTTCATGGCGTCGGGGCGCTCGTGCCGGAAGAACATCCCGATGCGCTGGTGCACGTGATTCTCGAGCTGTTGGATCGCCAACGTTCGACGTCGCCGTGACGTAGTCGTATGGGCAGCCCAATGAATTCGACGGATACGCGCCAGAGCTACAATCCCCGTGCGTGTCGCGATATATTTCTGGTACTTCAGCCAACAGGATTGAATGGGCAAACAGCGCAATCGTCGCCGTGAGACCCCTGCACCAACGCCGTTCGAGCAGGCACGCGACGAGTTATTCCAGCACATCATGCGGTGTGGCGTGATACAGGCAGTGCCGGAGCATCAGGAAGAGTGGTTCAACGACACAATGCCGTACTTGCAGGACCGGTATCCCGAACTGACCGACGCCGAGCTCACTGAGTTGCGCACGCTCGGATCACGGTTCTGCCGGCCTCCCAAGGCCAAGAGCGAAAGCGAAGCAGCAGAACCCGCTGACGCAGTTTCCGCGGCCTGAGTTCGCGGCTCGACGGGACGTTACCGGCCGGCGCGACGCGTCGCCCGGAACCCCGCGCCGAGCCGCACACCGCCGCCAAATCCCCCCTCGACGAACGGCACCACGCCGCTCCAATTCGGCCCTTCGACGCCGAGGACGGCGATGATCGTCCCGCGCCAATCACCGATTCGGTCGTAGCGAAGTCCGAGCCCACCCCCGGCGTAGGGCGCCCAACGCATCGAAAAATCCGGATCGAGCAGGAATCGGCCGACGAGGTCAGCACGCGCGCTCAGGCCGGCTCGTCCGTGGGTCCACGACACCCCGACCGCCGTCGTGAGCGCCACGCGAACATTGGTCGAGGCTGCCGTGCTGAGCTCGACTCCCGCCTGCACCGCCGTGATCGTCGACGCCAACACGTCGAGTCGAGCGCCGGTTTGGATGCGCGACTCGAGCTGCGCGGAAACGCGCGGTGCGACGGCACTTAGACACACGAATACGGCCAGCGATGCGACGTATCGTCGCATTCACGACCGGACGCGCTGGCGGTGCAGCACGAGCGTGTAGTCGGCGATTGCCGCCGCCGATGCGACCGCGATGAGGGGCACCAGCCACCGAAAAACACTGGGCTCGAGCACCAGGGCAAACAGCGCGGCAAGTTGCAGCACGGTGACCACCTTTCCGGGCCACCGCGCCTTGAACGCGCGCGGATCGAGTCCCGGCAGCGTGTAGGCAACAATAAAACCAATAGCGGTCGCCAAATCGCGCGAGATCACCACGAAAAACTCGCCCGCGCTCACGACGCCCTCGATCAGGAACGCAGCGATGGCGACGAGGACGAAGGTCTTGTCGGCGATCGGGTCGAGCAACGCACCCAACTGCGACGTTTGGCCGCGTCTGGCGAGCCAACCGTCCAGAAAGTCGGTGAGTGAGGCGAGTCCAACGACGGCCACGCGCGCGGTGCGTCCGTCCACGAGCAGGAACGCCGCGGCCAGCGGCAGCCGCGTGAGCGACAGCAAGTTGGGGACGGTGAGGACGCGCGAGTTGGTCACTGACGGAACATAGGGACGAAACGATGCTGCTACCAGCGGACTGGATGCCCTAACGCGGCGTATTTCACGACGAGACCGGCTCATTGGGGGTTTCGCCGCGCGACACTGCGTGTAGGTTGTGACGGCTCACTGCGTGAGGGCAGCGATGGCGGCGGCGATCGACGTGTTGCGCACCCTGCAGATCTTCAGCGGACTGTCGAACGACGAGCTCGAGCGCGTGGCCGAGCTCTGCGAGGAAAAGACCTACGTGTCTTCCGAGCAGATTTTCCGGGAGGGCGAGCCGGGTAACCGGTTGTTCATCGTCGTGGAAGGCGAGGTCCGCATCAGCCGGCAAATACCCGGCGCGGGCGAGGAGGCGCTGGCCGTCCTCAAGGCCGGATCGATGTTCGGCGAGATGGCGGTGTTCGATCGCAGCGAGCGATCGACCGATGCGATCTCGCACGGCGGCACGCGTGTCATCACGATCAGTCGCGCGGAGTTCGAGATGTTGTTGGATTTTCATCGTGACATTGCCTACAAGGTGTTGTGGTCGGTGGTGCGCGTCTTGAGCGGGCGGTTACGCGCCACCAACGACTCACTGCGGTCGGTGCTCGCGATGTCGATGTTCTGAGCGCCCAAGGGGGTCGACACAGCGTGACCGCGGCACGTCGTTCCGCGTCCCGAGAGGGATGAGCCGCCTCACCGCATGGCACCATTTGGCGACGGCGCACCTGGTGCTGTGCGCGCTGGTGTTGATCTGGAATCTGTGGGTCGCGGGACGCGCGGCACGGGTCCAGGGACTTCCGCAGGCACTCGCCTTCCTCAGCGCGTTAGGCGGACTCCTCTTGTTGCCGGCGCTGGTGGTGCTGCTCGTCTCCACCTCGCTGCTCACCGGCGCCGCGCTCTTCTCGGTGGCGTGGATCTGGCCGGCGACCGTGGCGCTCGTGACGGCACAAGCCGCGTACTCGCTCGGCCGCCGGCGCGCGTCGGTGCCGGTGGGCGTCGCGATCGTCAGCTACGATTTCCTGCTCACGCTCATCGCGTTCGCGCACTGGCTGGACTTCGTGGGCGCCGCGCCGGGCACGCCGTTGCTCACGCTGCTCGCGGCGGACCGGTCGGCCATCGCGATTTCCGCGCAATCGATGGCGCTGGTGATGCCGTGGTTCTTGTACCTGCCCATCTTCGCGCCGGTCACGCCGGGCCGGCCTAACGGACGGATGCTGGTGCGCGGCACGATGGCGCTGCTCGCGGCGGCGTGGACGGTGCTGATCGTGCTGCAGGTGCCGTCGGCGGCGCGCGCGGTGCACAGCTACGACCGGTACGCGCGCGAGCGTCTGCAAGAACATCCGGACAGCGATTTCGTGGTAGGCGTGAAGGTGTTCCCGACGCTGTCGGATCCGCCGACGCCGGTGTCGCTCACGAGCGACTTGGGGCTTGCCGACTCGATCGGTGCGGGAGCGCTCACCATGTACTTCACGCCCAAGGGGGCGAGCGCGGCAACGCTCGACAGCGTCGAACACGTCATGGACGACGTGCGCGGCACGCGCCGCGTGATCGCGGCGCTGGACTTGTCGGACGAGCGGCCCGTCCCCGTGGCGGAGCGCGAGTCGTATCTGCGCGCGCGCGTGGCCGACGTGGAACGCATCGCGCGGCGGCTGCACCCCGACTTCGTGGTTCCGGTGATCGACCCGAACGGCGCGGCCGCTCGTGCGATCGGCGCCATTCCCGTGACGACGTGGGAAGCGTACTTGCGGGCGGCGTCGGCCGTCGCGCATGGCGACAGCACCGCCGACAGCACGGAAGTGCGCGTGCTCGCGCACGTGGGCGGATTCGGTGCGGCCGACAGCGCCCTCTATGCGTGGAGCGCGTCGAGCGCATCACCGGTGGATGCCGTTTCGGTGTCGCTGTATCCCTGGTTGAGCGGTGCGGTCACGTTGGACGCACGCATGCGCACGGTGGACGAGTGGGCGCGGGCCGCGCGCTCGTCCAAGCCGGTGTGGGTGCTCGAGGCCGGCGGATTCCCGCTCGCGCACGGTGAGGACAGTCAGGCGCGCGCTTTCTGGGGTGTGCTGGCCTGGGCGACGAGCCGCACGGCGATCAAGGGACTGATCGCGTATCAGGCGTCGGACTATCGCGTGCCGATGGGCCTGAGGACGTCGGCCGGCCGCCTGCGTCCCGCGGCCGCCGTGCTCCGCCGCGCCGCGTCCGAGCTGCAGCGCGGCGGCAGTTAGGCACATTCCGTTAGGCAGCGGGCCCCGGCGTTCCGGCGACGACGGCTTCGACGCGCCGGTTCGCATCCAGGTACCGTTGGGCGAGGCGCTGCATCTCGGCCGCGGTCACCGCGCCGATGCGCGCGTCGTGCTCGCCGAGCTCGAGCAACGAGCGACCGAACATCCACGCGTCGAGCACGTCGCCCAGCACCGCTGCCCCGCTCTGCTCGCGGATGGCGTGCATGCCGATGGCATAGGCCTTGGCCCGCGCCAGCTCGATGTCGGTGACGGGCGCTTCGCCCAACTTCGCCAGCTCATGGAGCATCGCCTGCCGCGCTTCGTCTTCGCGACCCGGCGAAACGGCCATGAAGGTCCGGAACACGCCGGCGCGCCGGTGCTCCACCACGCCCGCGCTCACCGTGTAGGCGAGCGACCGCCGGTCGCGGAGCTCCTCGAAGAATCGCCCGCCTAACCCGCTGCCGACGCCGGCCAGGAGGTGCATCGCGAACCGCGCGTCGTCGCCGCGGTCCGGCGATGGGAACGCCATCGCCATCGCGGTCTGCGCCTTGTCGCGCGACTCGCGCATCATGACCGGCTCGCGGGTCCAGAGCGGCGCCTCGGGCGCGCGCGCGGCGGCAGCGCGCAACGCGCCGAAGTGGCGCGCGGCGCCGCGCGCTACGTGGTCGGGATCCACGTCGCCGACGATCGCGATCACCGACTGGCCAGCCAGGCCGTGCGTCCCGTGCCACGCCCGAAGACGTGCGACGTCGATGGTGCCCAAGCTCGCCTCGTCGCCCGACGCGGGGACGCCGTACGGATGTCCGCGGAACGCGGCGCGGCCGAGCATCCGCATCGGCCACTGCTGCATGTCATCGCGGAGCAGCGCGAGCGTGGTGATCGCGACCTGTCGTTCGGTGTCGAGGGCGTCTTCTCGGAGCGCGGGAAACTGGGCGACATCGGCGAGCAGCGCGAGCGCATCATCGACGCGCGACGTGGGTACGGAGATCGACCAACCAAAGCTTTCGGTGCCGGTCACGGGGCTGATGCTGCCGCCCAGGAGCTCGGCGTCGGCGGCCAATCGCGCGGCGTCGCGATGTGCGGTGCCTTTGAGAGCGGTGCGGACGAGGAGCGCCGTGAGGCCGGCGTGCGCGGCGGGCTCATCGCAGGCGCCGCCGGCGACGAACACGGCGAGGTGCGCGAGGCGGGCGTCCGGAATTCGCCTAACGAGGAGGGGCGTGCCGCCGGCGGTGCGATAGCACCGGACGCGGGCTTCGTCGCGCTCGAGGGCGGGCGCGGGCGCGGCAGCCGCCGATGCAATCGGCGGCGCCGCGGGCGCGCCGCCCACGGGAGCGGGACGCGGGGACGCCTCGACGCGATCGCGCAGCTCGCCGCCGTGGGCGGCGAGCGGCGCGATCGCGTCGGGGCGGTAGCAGACCACGCCGGCGGCATCGAGGTCCAGCCATCGCGACGCCACGTCGGCGATATCGCGCGGCTCCACGGCCATCCGGCGGTCGTAGTGATCCAGGCCTAACGTCCAGTCGCCCAGCGCTTGCCAGTCGGCGAGCCAGTTGGCCTGGCCTTCCATGGTTTCCAGCCCGCGGGCGAACCGCGCCTCGTAGAGTCGGCGCGCGCGAAACAATTCGTCGGCGGTGGCACCGTGCTCGCGCAGATCGTGCACCTCGGCCCAGACGGCGCGGGCGACGTCGGCCGACGACTCGGGCGGCCCGTCGGCGTACACGGTGAACACGCCGAGCTCGGTGGGCGCGTAGTTGGACGCGCCGATCGACGCGGCGAGCGCGCGGTCACGCACGCTCCGATAGAGACGCGACGCGCGCCCGCTGCCTAACACAGTGGCCAGGGTCTCGAGGCGCGGCGTGTCGTGGTCGAGCGCCGGCGGCGTCCGCCACCCCATCACCAGCTGGGCCTGGGTCACGTCGCCCGAGACATCCGCGAAGCGGAGGCCGCGGACACCCGTGCTCTCCCCCGGTCCGCGGTCCCGCCTAACGGGACGGTCCGACAGGCCGCCGTAGGAGTGCTCGGCCGCGGCCAGCGCCGCGTCGGGATCCACATCGCCCACGATGGCGAGTATCGTGTTCGACGGCTGGTAGTACGCGCGATAGAATGCGACCACGTGCTCGCGACGCAAGCGCCGCAATCCTTCCTCGGTGCCGATGCGCCAGCGACGCATCCGGTGCCGGTCGTGGAGGACACGGTAGAGCGTCTCGACCGCCACGGCGCCTGGTGTGTCCGCCTTCCGCCGCGCTTCCTGAATGATTACCTCGAGCTCGCGGCCCAACTCGCCGGCGTCGATGAGCGAATTGGCGTACGCATCCGACTGGATCTCGAGACCGTCGAGAAAACTGTTCGACGGCAGCACGGTGTAGTAGCTGGTCCGGTCGTAGATCGTGCCGGCGTTGAGGTACCCGCCGGCCGCCTTCGTGGCGCGCGGAATTTCGCCCACGCCGCGCCGCGGCGTGCCCTTGAAGTACATGTGCTCCATCACGTGCGCGATGCCCGTGACGTCGTCGGTCTCGTCGAAGTAGCCCGCGTTCACGTGGGTGACGATCGCGACCACGGGCGCCGACGCGTCGCGGTGCACGAGCACGGTGAGACCGTTGCCTAACGCACTACGGAGGACGGTGGACGGCGAGAGTCCGTTGGGTGGGGTCACGGCCCCGCGGGCGTGGGCGATGCGGCGGGCGTCGCGGCGCACGCGGTCCAGGGCCCGTTGCCGGCGCGCTTGAGCCACGTCGCCGCTTCGTCGGCGCGGCCGAGTCGCGACAGCGCGCAGGCGAGGTAGCCCTCGGATGCGGTGTCCGCGCCGTTGATTTGAATCGCGCGGACGTACGCGCGGCGCGACGCATCGTAATCCTGTGATGCGAGGTCCGTCCGATTCTGCGCCGAGAACGTTCCGCCGCGCGCCAGGAAGAAGGCGCCGAGCTCGCGTTGGCCGGCGGCGCCGTTGGGGTCGAGCTGGATCGCGGTCCGCAGCTCCTTCCCGGCGGTGGTAAAGTCGCCGTCTTCGCGCGCCATGCGGCCCAGGTAGAGGTGCGGCAGCGCCGCGCGCGGATCGGCGCCTGCCGCGCGGGCGAACAAGGCGTGGGCGCTGTCACGCTGGCCGGCGGAGTACGCGGCGACGCCGGCATCGAGCGCCGACGGCGCGCGCGCAGGCCCGAACCAGTAGTAGGCGCCCACGCCTAACGCAAGCACCACCACCAGCGCCACGAGCACCGGCGCCCGGCGCGGCCCTGCGTGAGGCGGCGCGAGTTTGGGCGGGGCCGGTTCGGCGGCCGGGTCCGCCGCGGGCACAGGCGGCGGGGCCACAACGGTCGCCGCCGCCGCGGGTGATACGGCACCAGGCGACGCGACTGCGTTAGGCGGGTGGTCGGCCGCCGGCCCGCCGAATCCGCGCGCGAGCGATCCATACGCCTCGCGCGCCACGTCGAGATCGGCCGCGGCGACGTCCTGCCCGCCTGCCTGCACGCGGTCGCGCACCGCGAACAACTCGAGCGCCGCGTGCGCCTGCTCCAGCGAGATCGCCTCGCGCTGCCGCGCTTCGCGCACCAAGGGCTGCCCGGTCAGGTCCGCGCGGCCTAACCGCGCGCCTAACGCCGACTCCACGCCGGCGCAGATGGCCGCCACATCCGACGCGTTGTCCTGGGAGGACCGGCTCGGCGAGAGCCGGTCGACCGCGGGTCGAACCGCCTCGAGCGCCCCGACCGCGCCGCTCGAGGCGAAAGACGGATCGGTCACCGCACGATACGCAACAGTCCCGCGTTCGCGCTCCCGCGGATGAAACTCTCGGCGTCGCCGATGGGGATCTTCACACCGGTGATCGAGTAGCCGCGGCTCGCTTCGGTGGCCATGAACTCCTGCACCGAACGTCCCGTCATCGCTTTGTTCGCGTCGCGCATCGCGCGCACGATGCGATCCCAGCTCCCGACGTAAATGCGCCCGTCGTTGAGCAAGATGCGATGCTCGAGCGTGTCCGACACCTTCTGCCCCGCGAGATCCGAGAGCATCGCGCCGAACAACTCCAACTGTCCGCGCTCGCGCGCCGCTTCCTCCTCGTTCACGCGCGTCTCGATCTCCGACAACATCTCGTCGATGTCATCGGGCTCGCCCGCCAGCTCCGACAAGCGGTCCTCCCACGGAGCGAGCTCCGGGTCGTCGTCCGCCAACCGGTACAGCGACTTCTTCAGCTCGATCAGGCGCCAGATGCCGAGCTCCTCCCAGTGATCATCGGGCTCGGTGCGCTCGAGCTGCGAGAGCGATCCCTCATAGTCGCCGCGGTCGTAGAGAATGTTGGCGAGATAGATGCGCGCCTCGGCGTGCTCGTCGTCCAACTGCAGCGCGCGCTTGAGCGCGTTGATCGCACCGTCGTCGTCGCCGCCCCGGTGCCTAACGTAACCCAGACATGCGGCGGCTTCCGCCATCTCGTTCGCCTCGCGCGCCGCGATCTCGAAGAATTCGCGCGCCTCGCCGATCATGTCCTCGCGAAACAGCGCGCGGCCGATCTGCAGCACGAGGTCGATGTCGTCGGCGTAGCCGAGCTCGAGGATGTGGCGGAAACGGGCCAGCGCCTGGTCGCGCGCGCCGAACTTGAGCAGCGTCTCGCCGAGTCCGGCGATGGCGTCCTCGTGATCCGGGTCGAGGACAAGAGCCTTCTCGAAGCTCTGGCGGGCCCACGCGTACTCGTCGCGCGCCAGACGCGCATAGCCTACCCCAATGTGCAATTCGACCGAGTTCGGATAGAGCGCGAGACCCTCGCGCAGCACCTCGAGCGCTTCGTCGTACTGCCCTTCGTTGTAGAGCTGATGTGCGCGCTCGTCGTACTCTTCTGAACTCAGAAACGGGGTAGGCATGGCGATTCGCACCTCCGACGTGTCGATGAAGACCGATGTCGGTCAGCCTATTGTACCACTGGAAATCCGCGCAGTTCAAGACGTTGACTTTGCGCCCGTCTTGTTGAACTTTACCCCCCCTTCCACCCTCTGAAGTACAGGACGACACACGCGGTCACGGGATATTACGCGCGTGCACGTCCAATTTCGACAGGCTTCCCCACCTCCATCGCAATCTCGGCCGCCAAGGCCGCATTGGATTCGAGCAGCGCGACGTTCGCGGCGAGCGACGCACCACCAGTCTCCTGCTCCACCTTCGACAACAACCACGGCGTGAGCGCCGCACCATGCACGTTCGCGCGTGCCGCGGCCTCGAGCGCACGGTTCACCGCGGCGTCCACCATCTCGCGCGGCAACGCACGCTCAACAGGCGGCGGCTGCACCACCACGATCGATTGCGTCCGGCCCAGCGAGCCTTGCATGCGCCACGCCGCGGCGATCTCGGCGACACTGTCCAAGCGCCAGGCTAATGAAATGCCCGTACCGCGAGTGAGGAAGCCCGGCAACTCATTCGTGTGGTAACCGACCACAGCGATACCGAGCGACTCGAGCCGCTCCATAGTGGCGGGTAGATCCAGAATCGTCTTGGCGCCGGCGCACACCACGACCATTGGCGTGCGCGACAACTCGTCGAGGTCGGCGGACTCATCGCGCACGGCCGACTCCGCTTCCGGCAGGTCCGGCGCGACACGGTGCACGCCACCTATCCCGCCGGTGGCGAACACTGCGATGCCGGCCGCGTGCGCGAGCACGAGCGACGCCGCCACCGTGGTCGCGCCATCGCCGCGCGTGACCGCGACGAGGGCCAACTCGCGCGCCGAGATCTTCCGAACGCCGTCGCGAGCCAGAAACCGCTCGAGATCCTCGTCTTCGATGCCGACGGTGGGCACACCGCGCACGACACCGGTGATGGCGGGCACGGCACCCCGCGCGTGCACGGCGGCGACCATCCGGCGCGCGGCCTCGCGGTTTTCCGGTTGCGGCAGACCTTGCGCGAAGACCGAGCTCTCGAGAGCGACCACCGCCCGGCCGTCGCGGAGCGCGGCGACGACGTTAGGCGAGACGCGCACCGGCGGCGTCACGGCAGCGTTAGGAAATCTTGCTCGGGCCGCCGCGCGCCGACTTGAACTCGGAATTCGGTTTCCACGCCGGGAGCACGGGCGAATTGGCGAGCGCGGTCGCGAAGCGCAGCACGATGTCGCCGATTTGCGCGGCGCCGCTCAGATCGAAGGCGGGGCTGTAGTTGTCGGCCGGCTGATGATAGCGGTGCGCGGTGTAGTCGTCGTCCTGTTGCACACCCCAGCCCTTGGGTTTGCCGACGTAGTCGGTGCCGGCGCCAATGGACACCGCGGGAACGCCGGCTTTGGCGAACGAGAAGTGGTCGGAGCGATAGAAATGGCCGGCCTCCGGATGCGCGTCGGGATCGATGCGCATTCCATTCGCAGCGATGAGATGCGCGAGCATCGGGCCTAATGTCGATTTGTCGTCGCCGAGCACGTTCAAGTCGCGCACTTTGCCCAACACGGTGACGACGTCGAGGTTGAGGTCGGCCACGATGTCGCTGTCGGGCATCGGCGGGTGTTGGGCGAACCACGACGAGCCGAGCAGCCCTGCTTCCTCGGCGGTGACGAACACGAACACGAGCGAGCGGCGCATTCGCGGCGCGTGCGCCGCCGCCCGCGCCATGGCGAGCAATGTCGCGACGCCCGACCCGTTGTCGACGGCCCCATTGTAGATCGAGTCGCCGTTCACCTTGGGCCCGATCCCGAAATGATCCCAGTGCGCGCTGAGCGCCACGTACTGTCGCGCCAGTGATTTGTCGCGGCCGCGAATTACGCCCACCACGTTCTTGCTCTCGAGGTGCTGCACCGTGCTGCGGAACGCGACGTCGAGCGTGATGCCCGTGCTCACCGGGTGGAAGTCGCGCGTCGCCGCCTGCTTGCGGAGCGCCGCGAGATCGAGGCCGGCGTGCGCCAACACGGCCGTGGCGGCGGAATCGGTGATCCAGCCGCGAAAGCCTAACGGAGCGGGGAGCGACGGGTCGCGCGGCAGCATCCGCTGGGGCGTGGTCCACGACGCGACCACCGTGTGCCACGGATAGCTGGCCGCGGCCGTCGTGTGAACGATGAGCGCGCCAATCGCGCCGCGGCGCTCGGCCTCCTCGAACTTGTACGTCCACCGGCCATAGTACGTCATGGCCTTGCCGCCGAAGAGCTTCGGTTCCTTGGCGGAGGCCGGCGGATCGTTCACCAACACGAGCAGAATCTTGCCTTTGACATCTACGCCCTTGAAGTCGTCCCACTTGTACTCGGGCGCGATGACGCCGTATCCGGCGAACACCAGCTCGGCGTGCGCAGCGGTCGACGGTACGGCTGAGCCGGCCCAGATCACGACGTCGTCGGGGAATCT
>JANWIK010000200.1 GCA_025449955.1 Gemmatimonadaceae bacterium | reverse complement strand
CGGGTGGCGGCGGCGCTGTTGCTGCACGCCATTGGTATCACAATCGCCGAACCCACGACCACCCAGCGCATGGCCTGCCGAGCTCCGGGCGTGTGAGCCCGGGAGAGGAAGCGCATAGTACACCCCCGCGGAATCGAGATACGCCATCCGCCCGGCATCGTAAACCGATGGCGGGCATCAAATTAGAGATATCACCACTAAATCATGGTGTTATTGTGTATGCAACGGGCGCGCACGGCAATCCTTACGGGGTGAGCCGACCCGTATGACGTGCGCCCTGCCGCTATTGTGGGGTGAGGACCGCTGCCTCTCCTACTCGATCGCCGACCGCATGCGTGCCAGTCCGGCTTCCAACGCGGGCACCGACACCGCGCCAATCGAGAACCTGAACCACCCGCCATCGTCCGGAACGCCGAACGCCTGGAACGGGATCACCGCGACGCCGGCCTCCTGCAGCACGTAGCGACGCACTTCCTCGCTCCCGTGCAGCGTGCGCCCGTCTCGCGTTAGGCGGCCGTCCAACCGCAGCTGCACGCTCCCGTAAATGGTCCCCGTGGGCGGCAGCGACGCCACCGGCAACCCGGCGGCGCGCATCGACTCGCACGCCGTGTGGATCGCGCCCAACCGGGCCGCGATCGCCGCCAGCATCGACTGATGGAACGTGTCGATCGCTTCGGCGTCGCCTAACAGACGCGCCGTCGCGATCTGCGCCGCGCGCGGCGCCCACGCCCCCACGTGACTCAGAAAGTCGGCCATGTGCCGCGCCACATCCGCCGGCGCCGCCACCCAGCCCACGCGCACACCCGTCGCCGCGAACGCCTTCGAGATCGCGTCGACCGTGATCACGTACGGCTCGACCTCGGGACACACGATGGTCGGATGCACGTGGCGCGTCTCGCCTAACGTGAGCATCCAATAGACCTGGTCGTACAGCAGGAACAACGGCCGCTGCGATGGACTCCGCCGCGCATTCTCCTCCACCACCAGCTCGCAAATCCCCCGTAGCGTGTCCGCGTCGAACGCGGTCCCCGACGGATTGAGCGGCGAGTTGAGCACGAGGAGCCGAGCGCCACGCAGCGGACCCTCGAGCGTCGCGCGCGTCGGCAAAAACGAATCCGACGCCGGACACACCACCGGCCGCGGCGTCGCACCCACGATCTGACAATAGTCCGCGTTATTCCACGACGGCGCCGGATACACCACCGCATCACCCGGGTCGAGCACCGTGCGGTACGCAGCGTAAATCGCCGGACGCGCGCCCGATGCGACCGTCACGTTTTCCGCGGTCATCTCGAGACCAATCCGCGCGCCGTAAAACGACGCGATCGCGCTCCGTAACTCGGGCAGTCCGCTCGACGGCGGATAGTTGGTCTCACCCGCACGAAGCGCCTCCTGCATCCCCGCCACCAACTCGGCCGGCGCCGGAAATTCACGCGGACTGAAGTCGCCCACAGTCAAATTGCAAATCGATCGGCCCGCCGCGGTGAGCTCGCGAATCTCGGCTGCGATTCTCAAAATCGCCGAAGCGCGCAGAGACTCCGCCGCGCGCGAAACGCGGCTCGGTGCAATACCGGACGTGGACGAGGTCGACACGACGCCGGCCGCCGATGTGACCGCCGTATCCGTAGATGCCTGGAGCGTCATTCCTACTCTCGAGTACGAGACAGCCCGCAAACCCGCGGGTGCATGAAAGTAAGCCATGGCGCCGCGAGCCGCGACTCGCTGCCCTGTGAGTAGGGTCCAACTCCCTGCCGGCCGCACCGTCCGTTCGCCCTAACGGCACTCTGACGCTGTGACCGCCTTCCGGCCCGGGGCCAGAAGCACTACTATGGAATTCGCGACGGGCGACCCACTTTGCTCCCGGCCCAAGGCCCACGATTCCGGCCGGCTGCTGCTCCAAGCGACCTGAATCCATGATTCGCTTCCGCACGCTTGGCGGCCTTGATCTTCGAGACGAGAACGAGCGACAGCTCCTCTCGATCTTGCGCCAGCCCAAACGGCTGGCTCTCCTCGCGTACCTGGCAATCGCTGCGCCCACGGGTTACCGGCGGCGCGACACGATCCTTGGCCTCCTCTGGCCAGAGCTCGACGAGGAACGCGCCCGAAGCGCTCTCCGCCAGGCAGTCCACTTCCTGCGCCGCACGTTAGGCGCCGACGTCATCCGCGGACACGGCGGCGAGGACCTCGGACTCGGCACCGAAATGTTTTGGTGCGACGCACGCGCTTTCGATGATGCACTGGCGCGCGGCGCTCCGGCGGAAGCGCTGGAGTTGTATGGCGGTGACTTGTTGGACGGGTTCTTCGTGACTGGCGCGTCGAGCGAGTTCGAAGAGTGGCTGGCACAGCAGCGCGCCCGCCTGCGGCACCAGGCTATCGAGTCGTCGTGGTCGCTCACGGATCACTTCGAGGCCACCGGGTGCGGCACGGAGGCCGCGCGTTGGGCTCGGTGGGCCGCCGCCCGCGCGCCCGATGACGAGCGCACGCACCGCCGCCTCATCGCCTTGCTCGACCGACTCGGTGACCGGACCGGCGCGTTGCGCGCGTACGAAGATTTTGTGCGCCGAGCACGCGAAGAGTTCGACGCCGAGCCCTCCGCGGAGACGCAGGCGTTAGTGGCTGCGATCCGCGCGCGCACGACGGCCGCCTCGCCGGCGATCGATGCGCCGACGGCCGCAGTGCGTATCGTGGTTCCGCCGTCTGAGCCGTCGGATGAGAGCGTGGCGGCGCCGGACGGGCACTCGGCCGACCCGATTGCGCCGGCCGCCGAGCTCGCCGCGCGGGCGGCGATCGCGCCGCGGCGCCGGCGGCCCTGGCTCGTCGCCGCATCGGTGCTCGTCATCGCCGGCGCGGCGCTGTTCGCGACGCGCGCCCTGCGCGGCGGCGACGGTCCGCCTAACGCAGCGGCCGGTACGCTGGCCGACGCAGCGCCGGCCCTCCCGCACTCGCGGGCGCCGCGAATCGCCGTCACCACGTCGTCGCCCATCGCGGCCCGGTTCTTCGATACGGGCCTCCGGGCGCTGTACGACCAGGGGGACATGCGGCTGGCGCGATCTCTGTTCCTCGATGCGTTAGGCGAGGACACCACGTTCGCAATGGCCGCGTTCTACGCCGCACAGTGCGCGACCGATTTGGGCTCGCCCGAAGGGCCGGCCCTGATGGTGCGGGCCATGCGCCTCGCGCCGCGCGCCAGCGAACGCGAACGGCTTCTCATCGCCTCGGCGTGGTCCTCCGCGACCAACGATCCGAACCGGATGGAGATCGCCGAGTCGCTGGCGACGCGGTACCCGTTGGAGCCGGAGGGCCACGTCGCGCTGGGCGCCGCACTCTCCGCCTCCGGCGACTTCCTCGGCGCCGTTCCGCATCTGCGGCACGCGATCGACATGGACACCGATGTCGTGATCACCGCGCAACCGCTCTGCGCGGCGTGTGTCGCGTTCGAGAGTCTCGTCGGCGTGTACACCCTCAGCGACTCGCTCGGCGCAGCCGAGCGCGTCGCCCGCGAATGGGTGCGCCGACAACCGCACTCCACGTCGCCGTGGGTGGCGCTGGTCAGCGTCCTCGGGCGGGAGGGCCGGGAGCGTGAGGCCGACTCCGCCGAGCGTGAGGTGGGAACGATCGATCCGTCGGAAGACGTCCCGTTGCTGATGGCGGTGAACGCGATACACGCCGACGATTGGGCCAACGCGGACGAGCTGTTATCGGCCGAGCTCAAGTCGGCCACTCCGGCCGAGGCGGAACGGGTGCTGTGGTGGGTGGTGATCGCGCGCCGCAGCGAAGGCCGGTTAGGCGAGGCGCTGGCCGCCGCGCGGGCGCTCGTCAAGCCCGGTGCGTCGCAGTTGGAGCTGGCCGGCATCGCGCAGGCACAGGTGCTGTTCGAGGACGGCCGATACCGCGACGCGGCGCGCATGTTCGACTCGCTCGCCGCGATCCTGCCGACGCCCGCGCCTAACGCACCCGGATCGCGGGCCCGCCAGCGGAGCTGGATGCTGACGCACGCCGGCACCGCGTGGGCCGCCGCGGGCGACACCGTGCAGTTGGCGCGCATGGCGGATTCCGTGGAAGGGTCGGCGCGTCTCAGCTCGTACGGCCGCGATTGGACGCTTCCGCACTATCTGCGCGGCCTTCTCTGGAAGGCGCGAGGGGATTCCCAGCGCTCGTTGGGCGAGTTTTCACGTGCCATCTATTCGCCCAGCGAAGGGTACACGCGGGCGAACTTCGAACTTGCGCGCGCATGGTTAGGCGCAGGCCAGCCGCGCGCGGCCGTCGCGATTCTCGCGCCGGCGCTGCGCGGACCGATCGAAGCCTCGGGCTTTTACCTCACCCGGCCCGAGATCCACGAGCTCCTCGCGCAGAGCTTCGAGGCCGCCGGGCTTCCCGACAGCGCGGCGGTACAGTACGCCATCGTCGCTCGCACCTGGAAGAATGGCGACCCGTCGTTTCGCCGGCGTGCCGCGAGCGCCGCCGCGGCGGAACGTCGCCTGGCGGGCGGTCGCGGCGCCGGCGCGCACGCTCGGCTCGCCCTGCAACCGCCCGCGCCCGGCGCCATCCGTTAGGCGCGGCCTTTTCTCGGGCCGGCCGCGCGCGCCCGGTCGAGGGACGGCAGTCGCCGCCCGGCCGCCGAGTGCGTGATGAGTGTCTCGAGTCGCGCCGCGCGCGTCGCCGCGCGTTTCGCGCTCACGACCCAGAACGTCGCCGTGCGCCGGTACCACGGCGCCTGCTCCGAAAAGAAGGACCACGCCGCGGCGTTCGCCTTGAACCGACGCTCGGCCTTCGCGTCGAACGCCGCGAGACGTCGTGCCTCGTACGCGTAGACGCCCGACCGTTTTGCATCGCGCGCCGCGAACGCGGCGTGACCGGCCGCGTGCACAAGACCCGACGTCTCGAGCTCGCCCACCCGTTTGATGTTGACGTTGCTCCACGTGCTGCGAGGTTTGCGCGGGGTGAAGCGGATCGTGTATCGCGACTCGTCGATCGATCGGCGCACGCCGTCGATCCACCCGAAGCACAGCGCCTGGTCCACGGATTCCGGCCACGTGATGCTGGGCCGGCCGGAGCCGCGTTTGTAGAAGCCCACCAGCAGCTCGGCCTCGGACGCATGGTGCTCTTCGAGCCAGGCGCGCCAGGCGGCCGGCGTCGCGAAGTATTTGGGCTTGGCCATCGGTATCTGCCTAACGGTGAGCGGGCGACAAGAGCGCACGGGTTCGTCGACAACAATTCACGCCTCGCAGTGCGACGTCAATCGCGAGGACCGCGGTGCTCAGTCGCCACGCCGCCGGACCGTGGCGCCCGCCGAGCCCAACGGCTTGCGTCCGGGTCGGGTCAAACCGGTCCGAGTCCCCCTGCCCGGTACTCGCCCGATGTCCGATATTGGAGGCGTTCGACCCACGCCGTTCGCGTTCACCCCGGCCCGACACCCAATAAGGACCTGCTGCCATGCTCAGAATCCGCGTGCTTTCGTCGGCGTCCGCGCTGCTCGCGACCGTAGCGTCGTCCGCCGTCGCGCAGTCGGCGCCCCAGAGCGCCGGGACGCGCCAGAATCCATTTCTCGAACCGAGCCCGCTGTTCTTTCAGGCGCCGCCGTTCGACAAGATTCGCGACGGCGACTATGAGCCTGCGCTCGAGCGCGGCATGCGCGACCACCTGGCCGAGGTGAATCGCATCGCGAATCAGACGTCCGCGCCGACGTTCGACAACACGATCGTCCCCATGGAGCAGGCGGGCGCGCTCCTCACGCGCGTCTCGAAGGTCTTCTTCGGGCTGACCACGGCGAACACGGACGACACGATACAACGCATCCAGGCCATCGAAGCGCCCAAGCTCGCCGCGCACAGCGACGCGATCTACCTCAACGCGAAGTTGTTCGCGCGCGTGAAGTCGCTGTACGATCGCCGCACGACGCTCGGCCTCGACTCGGTGCAGCAGTATCTCGTGCGGCGCTACTATCTCGATTTTGTGCGCGACGGAGCGCAACTGTCGGATGCCGACAAGACAACGCTGCGCGCATTGAACGCCGAAGAGTCGAAGCTCACCACGCAGTTCCAGAGCAAGCTGCTCGCGGCGACCAAGGCCGGTGCGCTGGTGATCGGCGATCGCGCCCAACTGGCTGG
>JANWIK010000199.1 GCA_025449955.1 Gemmatimonadaceae bacterium | reverse complement strand
TAGGCGCGAACGAAATCGTCCGCCTGCGGCAAGATCGCATCCTCGAGCGACGGCGCGTATCCGACGAACGTGTCGGTCGACGCCACACGCTTCACCGGCGCATCGAGCCACGCGAAGCATTCATCGGCGATCGCCGCCGCGATCTCCGCGCCGTACCCCCACGAGAGCGAATCCTCGTACGCCACGATCACGCGCGACGTCTTCTTCACCGACGTCATCACTGCGTCGCGATCCCACGGCGACAGCGTGCGCAGGTCGATCACCTCGACGTCGATCCCGTCGTCAGCCACCTGATTGGCGGCCACGACCGCGCGCTGCACGGTCGCGCCGTACGTCACCAGTGTAATGCCCGCGCCCTCGCGCACGATCTTCGCCTTCCCGAACGGAATCATGAAGTTAGGCCCGGGATTGCGGCCCTTGTTGTACGTCTGGCGGTAGAGATGTTTGTGCTCGAGGAAAATCACCGGGTCGTCGCAGCGGATCGCCGTGCGCAAGAGACCGTTCGCGTCCAGCGCCGTGGCCGGACACACCACGCGCAATCCCGGACAATGCGTGAACAGCGACGCGCCCGTTTGCGAGTGATAGATCGCACCGCGGATGTAGCCGCCGTACGTCACGCGAACCACGGCAGGCGAGCTGAACTCGTTGTTCGACCGCCAGCGCATCGTGGCCAGCTCGTTGCGAATCTGCATGTACGCCGGCCAGATGTAGTCGAAGAACTGGATCTCGACCACCGGCTTGAATCCGCGCACGGCGAGCCCTACCGCGCGGCCGGCGATGTTCGCCTCGGCTAACGGAGTGTTGTAGACGCGGTCGCCGCCGAACTCTTTCTGCAGACCCCACGTCACCTTGAACACGCCGCCCTTGCCTTTGACCTTGCCCAGGTATTGCGAGCGCGACACGTCGGCCACGTCCTCGCCGAATACGAGGATCCTTCCATCGCGATGCATCTCATCCTTCATGCACGCATTGAGCAGGTCCACCATCGTAGTCGGCTCGCCCGAAAACTTGGGATCATCCTCGGTGTCGAACTGCTCGCTCGTAGGATCCACGTCGGGCGAGTACACGGCGTACATCACCGTGTCGGCCCCGGGCTGCGGTTGGGCGAGCGCATCGTCGGTCGCCGCGAGAATCTCGGCGTCGACCTCGGCGCGGAGCGCGTCGAGATCCTTTTCCGTTGCGTGCCCTTCGGCGACCAGCCATTTGGGGAAGGTGACTAACGGATCGCGCGCCGCGTCCACGTCGCGCTCCTCGGGCGGCCGGTACATCGTCTCCTGGTCGGACAGGGAGTGCGAGTAGGGCCGGATCACGTGCGCATGCACGAGCGCCGGTCCACGCCGCGCGCGCGCGTACGCGACGGCCTTGGTCATTGCGCCATGGCTCGCCACGAAATCGCAGCCGTCCACTTCCTGGATGAGCAGGCCCGGCATCGACGCGAGCAGCTTCGAGATGCTGCCGCCGGCCGTGTTCACTTCGACGGGCACCGAGATCGCGTATCCGTTGTCTTCGATCAGATAAACGACGGGTAGACCCAGGTTGCAGGCGGTGTTGAGCGACTCCCAGAATTCGCCCTCGCTCGTGGTGCCGTCGCCCGCCGAGACGTACGTCACCTCATCGGACTCGAACCCGTCGGTGATCGAGAGCAGCGACGCGCGGAGCGATGCCTCGGCGCAGCCCGTGGAGTGCAGAAACTGCGTGCCCGTGGGCGACGATGACGACACGATGTTGAGCCGCTTGCTGCCCCAGTGGCTCGGCATCTGCCGACCGCCGGAGCTGGGGTCGCGGGCGGCGCCGACCGCCTCGTAGAGCATCTCGGCCGGCGTCACTCCTAACTGGAGACATAGGGCACGGTCGCGATAGTACGGGAAAAACCAATCGTGCCCGCCACGCAGGGCCATGCCGGCAGCGGTCAGGACCGCTTCATGCCCGGCTCCCGAGATCTGAAAGAAGATCTTGTTCTGTCCTTTGAGCTGGATTTCCTTGTCGTCCAGCTTGCGCGACAGATACATGGTCCGATACGCGGCCAACAGCTGGTCGCGGTTGAGCGTCGCGCCCGTGCGGCGCTCGGCACGTGTCTGAGTAGCCATGAGTCCCTTGTGAGTGTCTGCCAGCACCTGAAGATACCATTTACGCCCGGCGATGGGCACCTCGACCAGGCCCGCGCGGGCGACAGGCGGCTGCTATCGGGAGCCGTGCAGCGCTGCCCATTTGGCGGACGCGTCAGCCGCGGGCCGCGGCACTTTTGAATCCCTCAGGGCCCGCTGCCAACGCGTGTTTTGCGGGCGCGTGCCGGGCTCGCTAGCTTCGCGCTATGGGCGTCCCGCATCTCACCGACCAGATCTCACCAGCCATCGAGGCGGTGCTGATGCGCTTCTCGGCCATGGTACGCCGGATCGGCATCCGCCACGGGCTTTCGGAGAGCGATGTCGACGAAGTGTTTCAGGAGGTGCGCATCCGTCTCTGGCGTGCCCGAGGAGAGGGCTCTAACCGAGCGTTGGACGCCGTGCCGGCGGGGCCGGTCGCGGGTGAGCAAATTTCGTCGGTGGGTTCGTCATACTTGTACCGGACGGCGGTTTCGGCGGCGCTCGACGTATTGCGACGCCATCGCCGCCCGCGCGAGGACGCGCTGGAAGACGTTGGGCAGGAACCATCTGCACCATCGCGCCGCCAGCCGGAGCAATCGCTCGAGTCATCGGAGCTGGCGCAGCAAGTGGCGCGCGCGATCGACACGATCACTCCGTCACGGCGGCCGGTGGTCCGCATGTACCTCGCCGGCTACACGCGCGAGGAAATCGCAGGGCTGCTGGGGTGGTCGGAGGCCAAGACGCGGAATCTGCTGTATCGCGGGCTCGCGGACTTGCGCGAGCGCCTAACGGAGCAGGGAATCGGACCGGAGGCAGTCGCATGAACGACGGACGGCTGCAGGACCTGTATCGGGAGGCGATGGCCGCGCGCGACGCGTCACATGGTGCGTCGTGTCCGGAGCCGGAGGCGCTGCAGGCGCTCGTCGAGCGTGCCGGCAGCGAGGAGACGCGATTGGCCACGCTCGACCACGCGCTCTCGTGTCTGTCGTGCAGCCGCGAGCTCGAGTTGCTGCGAGCGCTTCGTGCGGCCGCGCCTGCCGTGCGGCGCCCGCGGATCACGACGCCGTGGCTCGTCGCGGCGTCGGTGCTCGTGGCCGTCGCCGGCGGCACCATTGCGATTCGATCGACGTCCACGCCGGCGAACGTGTTGCGCGGTGCGGGCGACACCCATGGTGTGGCGCTCATCACGTCTGCGCCTAACGCTGTGGTGCTGCAGTGGCACGCCGTGCCGCGCGCCGCGTCGTACGTCGTCGAGGTGCTGGATGCGCAGGGCGCGGTGCTGGCCGCGGACACCACGATCGACACGGCGTTCGCGGTGCCGGCGTCGGTCCGCTCGACGCCGGCGTCCGGCGATCAGTGGTGGGTGCGCGCGCGCCTCTCCGATGGATCCGAGGTGCGATCGGCGATCACGCCGCTCGTGCCGCGCTGAGCGTCGCCTAACCGAGCAGTTTCGGCGGCGTATCGCCGGGCCCGATGCCCGGCGCCGGCGCCATCGCGCGGATGTGCGCCACGAGCTCATCCAGCAGGGCCCGGTGCCGACGCTCGCGTTTGCGCGCGGTGACCGAATAAATCGTGCGCGCGAGACCGTACACGGCGGCCAGGTAGCCGACTAACACGAAGCCCATCGATCCGCTGCCGAACAGCTTCTGCGCGATCGCCACCACACCGCCTGAGCCGCCGCCGCCCACCCCGCCGCCCACGCCGCCGAATATCCCGCCGATGAGCGAGCCGAGTCGCTCCTGAATGGTGACGGTGGTCCGGCCCGCGCGCGATGAGATGGTGACGTTGAGTCTACGGTCGGTTCCCGATGGACTCCAGGACAGGGTGCGCGCGAACATGCTCATGTGACCCGCGTCGCCCATCGCTCGGCGAATGGATCGCAGGAGGACCTCGAAATCCGCCTCGGAGACCTCGGCGTCCACGACGGCCTCGAGGTGAATCCGCGCTGGCCCGCCGATGAGCGCGCGCACAAACGGGCCAGTGGTCGGGGCATCGACCTGTGCCACCTGCGACACCGGTGGTTGCGTTAGGCCGGGGGCCGGAGCGCCGGCCGCGGCCGCCGGCGCGGCGAGGCCCAGTTCCTCCACCGCTCGCTGGATGTATGGCGCCGAGATGCCCGCTTCGATCGCCGCCTCGCGAACGTGCTCCATGCGGTACCCGTGCGTGGACGCACGCGCGGCTTCCGCCGTCTCCAGCAGCTTCACCGCCGGCGCGGCGCTGGTGAGCGCTTGCAGCTCGGCGGCGCGCTGCCACACCGCCATCGCCTGTCGCTCCGACAGGACCGGCGGCGCCGCCGGCGCGCTGGTGCGCGCGTCGTCGAGCGCGCGCGCGAGCGTGTCGCCGTCGGCGAATCGCGCCGCGGGATCGCGCTGGATGCAGCGATCGATGATCGTCGCGATCGACTCGGGAATGGCCGGCGCGACCGTACGCAATGGCGGCGCGAACTTCGTGACGTGCGCGACGAGCACCGCCGATGCCGTGGCGCCGTCGAACGGGAACCGGCCGGACAACGCCAGGTACCCCACCACGCCTAACGAATACAAGTCGCTCCGCCCATCGAGCGCGTCGCCGGACACTTGCTCCGGGCTCATGAAATGCACCGTGCCCAATATCTGGCCCGTCGCGGTGAGCGGCGGCGCCTCGGCCAATCGCGCGATGCCGAAGTCGGTGACCATCGCGCGTCCCGATGCGGCGTCGATGAGCACGTTTTCCGGTTTGATGTCGCGGTGGATCACGCCGTGCGCGTGGGCGTATCCCAGCGCTCGCGCGACATCGGCGAGCAGCGGCACCACCTCGGCCGGGCCTAACGGTCCGCGCGCCCGAATGTGCTCGGCGAGGGATTGGCCCTCCACCAGCCCCATCACGAAAAAGACGTGTCCGCCTAACTCATCGGCCCGATGGATCGGGACGATGTTCGGATGCGTGAGTCGCGCCGCCGTGCGCGCCTCGCGCAGGAAGCGCTCGCGCACATCGGCCACCCCCGCGAGATGCGGCGGCAGCACCTTCACCGCCACGAGCCGATCGAGCTTGACGTCGCGTGCGCGGTACACGACGCCCATCCCGCCGCGACCGATCTCCGATTCGATCACGTAGTCGCCGGCCAGCGCGGCGGCGAGCCCGGCGATCTCGGCCGCGGCGGGATCCGGGCCCGAGACTATCGCCACCAAGGCCACCCGAAGAGTCCGCGCGACTGGCGGAGCGGAACGCGAACGGTGGGATCGCCGACGAGCCGGAACGCGGCCCACTCGCGCGGCGGCGCGCCATCGCGCATCGCGCCGAGGGCGGCCTCGCGGAGCGCGTCCGCGGTGGTGCGTCCGTCGGCGAGCGCGGTGTAGAACGCGACGATCAGCGGCACGGTGCGCGCGTCGTCCACCGGCCATTCGGTGGCGAGCACCGCACGCGCCCCCGCTTGAAGGAGCGGTGCGGTGAGGCCGCGCACGCCCTCGCCGCCTAACACAGCGCCGCCCGCGGTGTGGCACGCCGACAGCACCACGAGGTCGGCATCGAGTTGCAGCGCCGCGAGATCGCCGTCGCTCACGAAACCATCGCTACCGTCTCCAGGCGCCAGCGCGAGACCGGCGTGCGCGATGCCGTTGTCGTCGGTCACCGCGTGCGTCGCAAAATGGATGACGCGATACGACGTGAGCGGTGCCCGCTCCAGGAACGCCGCACTCGCGTCGTCGCGCAGCCGGATCACGGCATCGGTGGCGAATCGCGCCACCGCGCGCACCTCGCGCGCCGTCGCGGGCAATCGTGGGAGCGGCTCGTTAGGCGTGGCGGCCCGCAGCGCGATCGGTCCCGCGCCGGCATCATCCTCGCCCGCGAATCGAGGATCGCCGAAGGCCAGCATCCGCGCCGGCCCCGACCGGGCCGGCCGCTGCCACAGCATCACCGACACGGCGGCCGCCGGCACCGTGGTGATCGCATACCGCTCGATCGCCCACTTGCCATCGCCGAGCACCAGCGCCTGGAACGGCACCAACCACACGGCGTCGTCGGGCACCACGACCAGATTGGCGATGCCCGGCGGCAGATCGGCGAGCGCCGGCTGGAGCAGCGTCTTGCCTAACTGTTGGGCGAGCGCGCGCACGTTGCCGCCGCTCTCGATCAACGCCTCGAAGCGCGCCGCCAGGTCGCGCACCGAATCGAGCGGCGCGAGGATCCTGGCGCGCACGGTGTGCCGCGTGATCACGAACACCGTGGTCGGCTGCCCGGAGCGTCCCGCGACGTACTCCACCAACGCCGTGCGGTCGTCGGGGATGGCGTGTTGCACGTCGGACACGGTGACCGGCAGTGCGGAGGCGGCGTTCGCATTCTCGATCTCGCTCGCGACGCGAAGGCCGGCGGCGCGCGACAGGCGGTCGCGCAGGTCGCGCGCGCGCCGCCGCTCGGCCAGCGCGAACGCCTGCTCCACGCGCCCCGAGCGCGCGATCCCGGCGATGACCATCGCGATCGCCGGCGGCCGTCCGCCGAACACGTCGCGTACCTGGAACGCGAGCTGCTTGAACTGCTGATCGCCGAGGGTTTGCCGCCACGCGTCCAGCTGCGTGCTCGCTTCGCCTAACCGTCGCTCGGCGGCGAGCGTGTCGCCCTGGCGCAGGAGCACTTCGGCGAGCATCGCCTGCGACAGGTAGCGGCGCACGTGCTGGGTGCTGTCGAGCGTGGCCATGTCGCCGGCGAAGCGGCGCTGCGCCTCGCGCAAGTCGCCCTGCCGCACGGCCAGTATGCCATAGTAGAAATCCTGCCCTTCCGCCCAGCCCGTCGCGCCGCCGCGCCGGAATGCTGCCTTTTCCGCCGCCAGCTCGCGCCGCGCACCAGGCCAGTCGCCTGCCCGCACCGCCAAGTCGGCGAGCGCGAGGTGCGCCCCGCCGATGCCTAACGCAAGCCGGTCCCGGACCGCGAGGCCGAGCGCCACCGTATACTGCCGCCGCGCCGCCGCGGTGTCGCCGATGTCCACCGCCACCTGCCCCCGAAGTCCGATCGCCGTCGCCAAGCCCCACTCATCTCCAGTCGCCCGGAACGTCGACTCGGCCCGCGCCGCGCGCCGCTCCGCCGACGCCAGGTCGTTCATCGACAGCGAGATCTGACTCAGGTTCACCAGCGACCACGCCAACGACGACAATTCTCCGGAAATCTCGGCCTCGTGCACGGCGCGTTGCAGCAACTGCTGCGCACGACCGTAGTTCGCGATCGAGACTTCCATGTAACCGTGCCACTGGAGCATCGCCGACAATCCCGCGTGCTCGTGCACCCGTTCCAGAATGGTCTCGCTGCGCGTGAGCAGCACGGCAACCGTGCCCATGTCGCCCTGACGGACGTAGTCTTGCGCCAGCGTCCACGTGCATCGCGCTTCGAGCCGGGCGTCGCCGGCCCGATGGGCTAACGCAATGCCCTGCGTGGCGAGCGGCGCCGCGGTCCGCTCGCCGATGCGCGACCCCAGCGCCGCCCGCTCGCATCGCCACGACGCGTCGAGCGCCGGATCTTTCGGGATGGCGCGTCCAAGGCTGTCCAACATCCGCAGCTCCACGCCCGCGCCTAACGTACGTCCCCGCGCCATCGCCGCGCCGAGCGTCGCGTCGAATTCGGCGAGCGGCTCGCGGGCCGCTCGCGCGTACGCGATGCCCCGCACGAAAGTCGATTCCGCTTGGATGAGCAGGCCGCGGCTGAACAGCGTCTTTCCGTGTTCCACGGCGCCATACGCCGTGTAGGTGTCGGACACCGTACCGGGCGCGGTCAAACGGCCGTAGTACGTCGTCGCTGTTGGGAAATCGAACTGCCGTTCGGCAAGTATCTGGAGGCCAAGCAGCGCTTCGTGATCGTTCGGGTTCGCTCGCAGCCGGCTCGCCCACATCTCGCGCACCTGGACGGCGCTGTCCTGGTCCACCGCCCGTGTCGCCAACGCAACGATCTGTGTCGGCGACCCCGCGTTGCCGGGAGCCGACTGAACGAAGACAGCGAAGGCCAAGGCGGCGCGGGAGAGGATCATCACGCTACTAATAAGGATCGGCCTGTATGAGGCAGCAAGGGTGAGCCGCCGCTCGCAGCTGAAATCGTGGCACCGCCCGTGCGTAACAGGGCAGTCTCACTCGAGGGAGGCTCCATGAATCGGCCGAGCGGCAACCACTGCATCTTCTGCGACATCATTCAGGGCGCCGCGGAAGTCTCGATGTGCTACGAAGACCGCGATGCACTGGCGTTCATGGACATTCAACCGGTGAACCAGGGTCACGTGCTCGTCGTCCCGCGACAGCACTACGAGTCGCTCCTCGACTTGCCTACCGACCTCGGCATGCACCTGTTCTCGGTGGCGATGGAGTTGGGTCCCGTCATCAGGCGAGTGACGGGCACCGAAGGCATGAACCTGGTGGTGTCGAGCGGCGAGTCGGCGGGTCAGGACGTGTACCACTTCCACATCCATCTGATCCCGCGCCGCGCCGATGATGGCTTCGACGTCCCGCTGCCGTTCCCGGGTTCGACCATGCCCGACCGGACTCAGCTTGACGCGACCGCGGCCCGCATCATCTCGAGCTTGCGCGATCCGATGAAGAAAGGACGCCGAGTGCCGGAGCTCACCGCGCTCTGACCGGGCGTCGCGCGCGAACGGACGCGCCGTTAGTCGGCCTTTCGGACCGCGGCGACCGCGCCGGACAGCTCGTGCGCGGTCATGCTGAGCCGCGTGGCGGCGTCGTTGAGCGCCTCGATCGCGCTTTCTTGTTGCGTGCTGGCGCCGGCGACGACGTCGGTCTCGGTGGCTGCGTTCCGTGCATCCTGCTGCGCGCCGGCGAGTGCTAACGCCATGATGTCCGACCGCTGCGCGTTCTCGCGAGCGGCGTCGACAATGCGGTAGCCCGCGGAGGCCACCGTCTCCGACGCCGCGACGATACGGTCGAGCTCGTCCACCCACCCGTTGCTCGCTTGGGCCACGCCTAACACTTCTTCGCGCGTGCGCTGCATCAGCGTGACGGCGCGATCGAGCGCCGCGCGAATGTCGCGCACGGCGCGATCCATTGCTTCGGCCTCTGCCGCGCTGCGATCGGCGAGCGCGCGGATTTCCTGGGCGACCACCGCGAACCCGCGTCCGTGCGTACCCGCGCGCGCCGCTTCGACGGCCGCGTTGAGCGCGAGCAATCCGGTTTGATCGGCTAACGACGTGATGGTTTGTCCGAACTTCTGCACCGCGCTCGACACATCTTGCAGGCGCGACACTTCCTTCGCGCCCTCCTGCACGATCGCGGCGGCCGCCGTGAGCTGCGTCGACGCTTTCTCGGTGGCGCCGCGCACGATGCGCGCATCGCGCAGCATCTGCTCGCCTGTCACCTGCGTGCCGCGTCCTTCGGACACGGTGCTCTCGGCCACCTCTTGCGCGGCGCGCGCTTCCTCGGCGCCCTTGGACAGCGTGTCCGACAGCGCGCGCACCGTCGACGAGAGCACGCGCGCCGTGTTCGCGCTCTCCTGCGACGACGCGTGCAGCTGCTGCGTCGTGGCCGTGATCGCCTCGACGTGCTGCGTCATGTGCTCGGAAGCGTCGAGCACCGGTTGAATCAGCGAATCGAGTGACAGCGACAACGCGAGCTGCGGCGCGACGCCATCGAGCAGCTGCGCATCGTAGTCGCGGTACATGTCGGTGCGCGAATGCCTAACGGTCCACAGGCCCACCAGGCGGTCGCCGTACTTGAGCGGCACGGCGATCTCGGAGCCGCGGTGCCGTGTGATCTCGTTCAGGTCGGCGCCGGCGTCGCGTCGCGTCACCGCGCGTCCACGATCGAGCGCCAGCGCGGGCATGCCCTGGTTGGCCGGGAAGCGCAGTCCGCCGCTCAGCGCGCCGCCGGTGTCCGTGAGCACGACGAACTCGCGCGTCGAGTCATCGTAACGCGCGATTCCCATCTCCTCCCACGGCACGAGCGTCCGCGTGAGCTGCTCGATGTCGCTCATCGCGCGGTGCAGCTCGGGGCGCGCGCTCATCACGCGCGACAACCGCTGCACCATCTGCAGGCTCTCGCCTAACGCACCCTTCTTGACCAGCCAGTGCGTGAGCGCGGCGACGCCGATCAGGATCGCGCCCTCGACGAAGTACCACCGCGAATCGGCCTTGCCGTAGGCGAGCCGCATGGCCGTCAGCGCGAGCAGCGTGGCCAACACCGACACCGTGCTCTCCCACCGCGCCGTGAGGCGCGCGTCCACCCATGCGATGGCCGGTGACAGCCTGAGCTGCAGATAGAAGGTCGCGTTCAGAATCGCGATGAACAGCACGATGAAAAGCGCCAGCCGCCACGAGTTGGACGAGGCGAACACGCTCACGCCCAACTCGCCGTTGGCCGCCCAGAAATACGCCATGCCGGCCAAGCTGCACGCGGTGCAGAAGTGGGCGGCGTTGCCGACCGCGTTCCGGAGGGGCAGACGACGCACCAGCGCGTCGCCGATGAGGATGCCAAGTCCAGAGGCTAACGCGCCGGCCGCCCAACCGAGTGCGACCACCGCCGCGATCCCGACGCCCACGGCGAAACTGGCGAAGCCTTTGCCGGGAAGCGGAATCCCGAACGCCCGTGTCGCAATCGCGACGAAGAACAGCAGCACCGCGCCCAACCAGGGGAACGGCCGCGCGTACTGATGCAGCGCGAATCCCACCGGAATGGCGAAGGCGGCATACGTGACCACCAGCCGGCGGACGGTTTCGTCCGTCAGCCAGGATGGCCGGTTCGGCAACAGGATTGCGGGTTCGGCGGCGGTCGAGGTCATCGCTCGCCCGACCGCGCGCGCAGTCGCATCGCGGTGACAGGGAGGAAAGACATTGGCTCGTTACGGTGCGGACTGCGCAAAGCTCTTGCGCGGAAGCCGGTCGGCGTGCAATGCTGTGACGCACGGCGCGGTTGTAGCGTCACGCCTATCGGAGGATCATGAGCACGCACGGTCCGCGACGAAGGACATCAACGGATCGATCAAGCGTCGAGAGCGATGCACGATCGAAAGAACGTGCGAACGCGTCTCGTTTTCCAGCGACGCCCAGCTCGGGAGATCCCCGATGCTGGGCGTCGCTGCTTTTCGGCGAGGTGCAATGTCACGGCATGCTCTTCACCGCATCGTCCCTTCACTCCCGCGGTGCACCCGCGGGCTTCACCGTAAACCCCTCCATCCCCGCCGCTACGGGGAGAAACGCGCGCTCAAACGCGCGATGATGCGTGACTGCTGCCGCCGCTGCGTCTACTGCGGCGCGGCACTCGACCTCGCCGTCGCCACCATCGATCACGTCTACCCGCTTGCACGCGGCGGCGCGCACGTGCCGGGCAACCTCGTCGTGGCGTGCGGCCCCTGCAATCGGATGAAGGGCGACATGCTGCCGCACGAATTCTTCATTCGATATCCCGTCGCCGGTCTCAATTTTCTGACGTATGCGCGCGTGGTCCATCGCGCGCTCAAGCGCGGCGCCCGCCGTGCAATCAGTTTGGCGTACGCGGCTTAGGACGCGGTCTCCGGCGGCGACTCACGTCGCCGCCGGTCGGGACCAGATCGTGTCGAGGAGCGCGTGGAGCTCGCGCGGCGCGAATGGCTTCTGGAGATATGCCACGACGCCTAACGAGCTGCCGATTTTGTCCCGCATCGCATACGCACGGGTGCTCGAGAACATCACGGGGATGTCGAGCGACGCGTAGTCGTGTCGCAGGCGGTCGAGGAACGCCGGACCGTCCATCACCGGCATGTTCACGTCCAGCACGATAAGGTCGATGCTCGGGACCTGCGCGACCTGCGCGAGGGCCTCCTCGCCGTTCGACGCGTACAGCACTTCGAGCGGCTCCCGGGCGTACGTCGCCAGGGCGGCGGCGTACGCCTTCTGGAACAGAGCCGAGTCCTCGACGACCAGCACCGTTTTCGACATCACGGCTCCAAAGTGGAGGACAGGGACGCGCTTCCTCACCGACGAGCTTGCACAGCCCTCGCAACGCGATGTGGTTGCGTCCGTTGGTCGCGCGCGTCGATGACATGCATCAGCCGCGCCGCGCCCGCAAGGGCCGCCCGTCCCGCTCTGCCACCCGTCTTACAGCGCACCTGTTCGCGTGCCCAAAGCGTCTCGTCCTTCCGCCCGATCTCTCCTCGTCCGCTTCGACAAGCTGAGCGTCGCCATCGGTCAACTCGGCGCCTCGGATCTCGAAACACGCGGAGCGCTGCGCGCCGACGTGATGAGTCTCATCGAACGCGTGCCGGCGCAAGAAGCGCGTGCGTGTGTGTCGCTGCGTCTCGTGGCCGAGACACTGCGGACGGACCGCGACCGCGGTGATCGCCAGGCCGCGCTGCATCGCGCGGCGAGCGTGCTGCTCGGTGCGGTGCGCGGATACCTCGCGTCGCCCGCGGCGCCCGACAGGCTGCAGCTGCTCGAAGGGCCCGAGCGGTCGACCATCGCGATCATGCGGAATCTGCCCGAATCGTCGCCGGCGCTCAAGCCGCGGACATCGGACCTGATCGGACAGCCGGACCGCCCTCCGCGCTCGGTGGTGGCGCGCGCCGACACGCTCCCGCCGCTCTCGCTGCCTAACGACACCGACCGCGCGCTGCTCGGCGATTTCTGCGACGAGGCGCGCGAGTACATCGAGAGCGCCGAGGCGGCGTTGCTCGTGCTCGAGCGGGCGCCGGAGGACGGCGAGTCGGTGCAGACCGTAATGCGCGCGTTCCATTCGATCAAGGGCACGGCCGGCTTTCTCAAGCTCGACGGCCTGGTCGCGCTGGCGCACCACGGCGAGTCATTGTTAGGCGAACGGCGCCGCCGCGAAGGATTCGCCGGACGCATTGCCGCGCTCTCGCTGCGCGCGCTCGACGCGTTGAGCGGCGCGATCAAGAACCTCGATGCGTCGCGCGACGGCGCACGGCTCGCGTATCCGGCTGGATTCCTCGAGGTGCTCCGCGAGTTGGAGGAAATCGACGCGGCGCCCGCCGGACCCGCGCCGGTGTCGGCGGCGTCGCGAAGCGCCGCGCCTGCGGTCACGGCGCGCGACGCCGGCACCGCCCACAGCGCGCGCGTACGACTCGACCGCCTGGATGCGCTCGTCGATCTCGTGGGCGAGCTGGTGGTGGCGCACTGGATGATCGCGCAGGATCCCGCGTCGGGCCGCGATCACCCGGAGCTCTCGCGCAAGGTGGCGCACGCCGGCAAGCTCGTGCGCGACCTGCACGACATGAGCATGGGCATGCGCATGGTCCCCCTGCGCGGGACGTGCAACAAGCTCGTGCGCCTGGCGCGCGACCTCGCCCAACGGGCCGGCAAGGACGTCGACTGCCGCGTCGAGGGCGAGATGACGGAGCTCGATCGCAACATGGTGGAGCTGGTCGCCGATCCGCTCATGCACATGGTCCGCAATGCGATCGACCACGGGATCGAAACGCCGGACGAGCGCACGGCCGCCGGCAAGCCCGCGGCCGGTCGCCTAACGCTATCCGCTACCCAGGTGAACGGGCAGGTGGTGATCGACCTGCGCGACGACGGCCGCGGCTTGCAGCGCGATCGCATTCTCCAGCGCGCCGAGGCGCGCGGCATCGTCCGGCCGGGCGACCAGCTGAGCGACGCCGATGTGCTCGACCTGATCTTCGCGCCGGGACTCTCGACCGCCGATCAAGTGACCGACGTGTCGGGGCGCGGTGTGGGCATGGACGTGGTGCGCCGCAACATTCAGGCGCTGCATGGCCGTGTGGATGTGCAATCGGCGCCGGGCGAGGGCACGACGATCACGCTCCGCGTGCCGCTCACGCTCGCGATCACCGACGGCATGCTCGTTCGCGTGGGCGCCGAGCGCTACATCGTGCCCACGACGAACGTGGTGGTGAGCTTCCGCCCCGAGCGGGGCGCGTTGTTCACCGTGGCCGGCCGCGGCGAGATGGTCCGGCTCCGGAAAGACGTCCTTCCGTTAGTCAGGCTGCATCGGCTGCTGGGCGCGGACGGCGCCTGTGAAGATCCGGTGTCGGCCCTGCTGATGGTGGTGGGCGCCGCCGAGCGCCGCTGCGCGCTGCTCGTCGACAGCATTCTGGGACAACAACAAGTGGTCGCGAAGCCCGTCACGGCCGGGATCGGCGAGGTGCCCGGCATCGCCGGCGCCGCGATTCTGGGCGACGGACGCGTCGGCCTCATCCTCGACGTGCCGCAATTGTTCGAGCTCGCGCGGCGCGCCCAACCGTTCCTGGGAACGCAGGCGGTCGCATGAGCACGCACGCCACGGCCGGCAAGTACCTCACGTTCTTCCTCGGCGCCGAAGAGTACGGCATGGAGATTCTCGCCGTGCACGAGATCATCGGTGTGTTGCCGATCACGCGCGTGCCGCGCACGCCGCCGTTCGTGCGCGGCGTGATCAACCTGCGCGGGCGGGTGATCTCCATACTCGACTTGCGCCTCAAGTTCGATTTGCCGGCGGTCGACCCCGGCCCGACGAGCTGCATCATCGTCGTCGCGGCGCACGCCGCGCACGTGGGGTTGCTCGTGGACCGCGTGTCCGAGGTCGCCGACATCGCGGCCGCCGACATCGAGCCGCCGCCGTCGTTAGGCGCAGGCGTCCACACGGACTATCTGGTCGGCATCGCGAAATCGGCGTCGCGCGTGCGTCTCTTGCTGGACATCACGCGCGTGATCGACGCCAGCGACCTCGCCGGCTCGGCCGGCTCGCCGACAGCTGCCTAACTGAATCGACGCCCCCTCCATCCGGGATCCGTTGGCCATGACCATGAACTGGTTCTACAACCTCCGCATGCGCGGGAAACTGACGGTGGCCTTCGCGGCGGTGTTCGCGATGGTCGTCGCGCAGGGCATCTACATGCACGAGTCGATCACCACCGCGGCGGCGGACCGGGGCGCGACGCAGCACGCGATCGATGTGATCGACGGCGCCCAGGACGCGCTGGCATCGCTCCTTACTATGGATGCGGGCTATCGCGGCGCCATGTTGGGCGTCGGCGATGCGGCCGAGCGCGATGTGGAGTCTGGCTGGGACGCGTTCCGCCACCAGGTCGATTCGCTGCAGCGCATGTCGACCGAGAACCCGGCCCAGCGCGCGCGATGGGAGCAGCTCGAGCGGTTAGGCGTGTCGCTCCACGACGACGTCGTCGTCCCGGCACTGCGGAACCGGCACACCGCCGCCGCCCCGGCCGCCGAGTTCGCGGCCGCCAACGAACAGAAGCAGCTCGACGACATGCGCCGCATCATCGCGACCGCCATCGCGCAGGAGCAGGCGGTGCAGTCCGGCGTGCGCATGGCCGGCACCGAGCGCGACGCGAACGCCGGCCGCGCGTTGGTCTGGGGCACGGTCATCACCGTGCTGGTCACCCTGATCGCCGCGTTCGTGCTCGAGCGCGGCATCAACTGGCCCGTCTCCGAGTTGTCCACCAAGATGGACCTCATCGCCAAGGGACAGGTGGACGTCGAAGTGTGGGTGACGTCGCATGACGAGATGGGCGATCTGGCGCAGGGCCTGCGCCGCATCATCGATGCCCAACGCGACTTCGCGGCGGTGGCGCGCCACCTGGGCGAGGGCGACATCAGCGTCGCCGTCAAGCCGCGCGGCCCGAACGATGTGCTCAGTCACTCGTTCCAGGAGATGGTCCAGGCCCTTGCCGGCCTAACGCAAGAAGTCCGCGCGCTCATCGACGCGGCCAAGCAGGGCGAGCTCACGCGGCGCGGCGACGCCGCGCGGTACCGCGGCGCGTTTCACGACCTCGTCTCGGGCTTCAACGAGACGCTCGACGCGGTCATCGCGCCGGTACACGAAGCGGCCGAGGTGCTCGACCGCCTCGCCGCCCGCGATCTGCGCGTCCGCATGCGCGGGGAATACCGCGGCGAGCACGCGCGCATCAAGCAAGGGCTGAACAAGGCGTTAGGCCAACTCGATGAAGCGCTGGCCGAAGTCGCGATGGCGGCGGAGCAGGTCGCCGCCGGAGCAGGACAGGTGAGCGCGGGCAGCCAGCTCCTCGCGCAGGGCGCGGCCGAGCAGGCGAGCTCGCTCGAGGAAGTGTCGAGCAGCTTGCAGGAGATGGGCGCCATGACACGCCAGAATGCGCTCAGCGCGCGCGACGCACGCCAGTTGAGCGAAGCCACGCGCGACAGCGCGTCACGCGGCGCACAAAGCATGAAACGACTCGCCGAAGCGACCGATCGCATCACGGGTGCGGCGGCAGCAACGGCGCGCATCGTGAAAACGATCGACGAGATCGCGTTCCAGACCAACCTGCTGGCGCTCAACGCCGCGGTCGAAGCGGCGCGCGCCGGCGACGCCGGCCGTGGCTTCGCCGTCGTCGCCGAAGAAGTGCGCAATCTCGCAATGCGCAGCGCCGAAGCGGCGAAGAACACGGCGTCGCTCATCGAGGAATCGGTGAAACACGCCGAAGGCGGCGCGGCGATCAACCGCGAAGTCATGACGAGCTTCGGCGACATCACCGAGCATGTGAACAAGGTGAGCGTCGCGATGGCCGAGATCGCAGCGGGCTCGGAACAGCAGAGCCAAGGCATCGAGCAGATCGCGGCCGGCGTCGAGCAGATGAACGCCGTGACGCAACAAACGGCGGCGAACGCGGAAGAATCGGCGAGTGCGGCCGAGGAGTTGTCCGGCCAAGCCGAAAAAATGGAAACGCTGGTCGGTCACTTCCAGCTCGCCAGCGCGCCGGCCACGACGCATCGCGAAACGGTCGCGCGCTCGGCGCGGCGCACGCCGCACCGCGGGGTGCCGGCCGGACCGTCGCCCATCCGTCCGATCCCGCCTCGGGGCGGCAACGGGGGACGCCACGCCTCAGGCACGCCCGCGCCTAACGCAACACCGCATCCGTTCGACGGGGGCGATGACGACGTTCTTGAGGAGTTCTGACGCTCCCGCCGCCGACATCGCGGCGGGTCCGTGGGCGCTCATTCCTCCCCTTCGGCCGCACGAGTTCCGCCGGTTGCGCGACTTGCTGTACGAGACGTGCGGCATCCGCCTGCGCGCGGGCAAGGAAGAGCTCGTGCGTTCGCGCTTGGGACGCCGCGTGGTCGACACGGGCGCGCCGAGCTTCGCGGCATACCTCGATCGCGTCGAACGGCGCGCGCTGCACCGCGAGTTCGCCGAGCTCGGCGCGCTCGTCGATGCGCTCACGACCAACCAGACCGCGTTCTTTCGCGAGCCGGCCCACTTCGACTTCTTTCGCGCGAACGTGCTGCCCGCAATGGCGCATGGAGCTCGGCCAATTCGCGTCTGGAGCGCGGGCTGCTCGACGGGCGAAGAGCCGTTCACCATCGCGGTTCTGATGCGCGAGCATCTGCCGCCCGATCGGTTTGCCGGCGCGCGCATTCTAGCCACCGACGTGTCGTCGCGCGTGTTGGCGCGGGCGCGTGCGGCGACCTACGGCGCGCGCGCGGTCACCGCCATTCCGGCGACGTTGCGCCGCCGCATGCTCGATGTCTCGTCATCGGGCGATCGCTTCGTCGTGCGCGAAGAGCTGCGCGCCATGGTGCGATTCGCGCGCCTCAACTTGATCCGTGAGTGGCCGCTGCGCGGGCCATTCGATGCCATTTTTTGCCGCAACGTGATGATTTACTTCGATGCCGGCGCGCGACAGCGCCTGGTCGAACGGTTTTGGCACATGCTGGCGCCCGGCGGCCATCTGTTCGTCGGACACTCCGAGAGTTTGGGAACGCTGACGCACGGGTTCCACTACGTGCAGCCGGCCGTGTACGTGCGTTAGGATGGCGACGGCTCGGCTGACCGGCGAGCGCATCGTGGGTGTGGGTGCGATGTGCGTGTCGAACGCGCCGGGCGATCGCCTCGTGGCCCATGCGTTAGGCAGTTGCCTGGGTGTGGCGGTGTTCGATCCGGTGGCGCGCGTGGGCGGGCTGCTCCACGTGCCGCTGCCGTCGTCGGTCGATGATCGCGACCGGTCGCGCGGACGCCCGCTCGAGTACGTCGATACCGCCGTGCCGGCGCTGTTTCGCGATTGCTACAAGTTGGGCGCGACCAAAGGGCGGTTGCGCGTCGCCGTCGCCGGCGGCGCGTCGGCCGGCGACGCCAGCGCGGACGGATTCCAGATCGGCAAGCGGAACTTGATCATGCTGCGCAAACTGCTGTGGAAGAACGGAGTGCTCATCCACGCCCACGATGTCGGAGGCGAACGCGTGTGGCGCACCATCTCGCTGGACGTCGCCTCCGGACGCGTCTGGCTCAAGATGCCCGACCGGGAAGGTGAGCTATGATCGATCGCCATCGAACGCCCGCCGCCGCCGCACCCCCGCTGAGCGTGCTCGTCGTCGACGACAGCCGGGTGATGCGGGCCATGATCATCCGCACGCTCCGGCTCTGCGGACTTCCGTTAGGCACGGTGCACGAGGCCGCCGACGGCCTGGCGGGACTCGGCATCCTCGAGACGGAGCCGATCACGCTGGCGTTGGTCGACATCAACATGCCCAAGCTGAGCGGCCTCGACATGCTCGCGCGCCTGGGACGACCGGCGGCGGGCCCGGTGGTGATCGTGGTATCGTCCGACGGCAGCGACGCGCGCGCCTCGCAGGTATTGGAGATGGGACACGGCTTTCTCCACAAGCCGTTCGCGCCCGAAGACCTCCGCGACGCGGTTCTCCGCGCGCTCGGGATACCGGACGATGACCGATAACGCGATCGCCTTGCGCGTTGCCGCCACATTGGCGTTCGAGGAGCTGGGGCTCCTCTGCGTCGGCTCGGCCGTCGACACACCGAGCGAGCCCGACGCGCTGCCGGCGGCGGTCAGCGTCGCGTTCGACGGCGCGCACACCGGCTGTCTCACGCTGCGCGTGTCCGACGACGTGTTCCGCGCCCTCGCCGAGAACATGCTCGGGCTCGAGGGCGACGACGCCGAACCGTGGCGATGGGATGCGTTAGGCGAGATGGCGAACGTGATCTGCGGCAACGCGCTGCCGTACATCCTCGGCACGAACACGCGCCTGACGCTCGCGCCGCCGGCGCGCGGCGCGCCGCCCATGAGCCACGCGGCGTCGCACATCGAGATCGAGGTGGAAGCGGGCCGCGCCCGCGTCCTCCTCGACCTCGGCGGGGAGCGGCGTCAGTAGTCGACCGGCCGCAGCCAGCTCTCGCCGATCGCCGTCGAGCTCAAAATCGCGACGGTTGGCAGCCGTCGCTTCCAATGCGTGCGCTCGAGGCGCCGCCTCACCAATTCGACTTCCTCGCGCACGAATCCGCGCGCTTCGAGCTCCGGCGGCGCGTAGCCGTGCAGCAGCCAATGGAGAATCTGATCGGCCTTGGCGTACGAGATGCCGAGGTCGCGTTCGTCGGTCTGGCCGGTCACGAGGTCCGCGGTCGGCGCCTTGTCGATGATCGCGGCCGGCACGCCGAGGTGGCGCGCCAGATCCCAGACCTGGGTCTTGTACAGGTCGCCCAACGGATTGAGGGGCGGGGAATCGTCGGCGTGCCAGGTGAAGTAGCCGAGCAGGCGCTCGGTCTTGTTGCCCGTGCCTAACGGAATGGCCGCGTAGCGCGCCGAGAGGTCGAACACCGCGATCATGCGCGCCCGCGCCATCACGTTGCCGCGTCGGGTCGCGTCGGCGTCGGGCTCGTGGCCCAGGTAGCCGTCCACCGCCGCGCTGATGTCCAGCGTGCGTCCCTCGATGCCTAACGCGTCGATCACGAGCTGGGCGTGCCCCAGGCTGTCGGGGCTCGAGTGGCGATACGGCAGCCGCACGCCGACCACGTTCTCCGGGCCCAACGCCCGCGCCGCCAGGTAGGCGGTCACCGACGAGTCCACGCCGCCCGACAACGCCACGATGCTCTTCCGGAATCCGCGCCCGGCAATTTCGTCGCGCAGGAACGCGGACAGCCATTCCTCGGTGAGCGCCGGATCGATGTCCAAGGGCGGCGGCGTCCCCGCGGCGGCCGCGCCGCCGTCCACCACCGCGACCGACCGCGCCCGCACGGTTCCCACGGTCGCCGGTCGCTCGCGCACGGCACGCATGTCGCCATCGTCCGTGTCGTACACCGGCGGCTCCGTGCGCCCCGATTGGATCTTGCCTAACGAGTCGACGAGATGCGGCATCGCGGTCCGGAGGTCCGCCAGCAGCGGCATGTCGGCGCGCGCGCGTGTGAGATCACCCAGGTCCATCGCGATCGGCAGGATGGCTTCCGTCCACATCGGCCCGCGGATGCGCACGTCGCCTTTGGGACCGGCCACCAGCGCACCGCCCGGAAACGACTTGCCCGCTTCGCTCGATGCGAGATTCGAGAACGACACGAACACGCCGTGCTCCTCGGCGATGTCCCGCACCAGACGCTCCCATCGTGCGACGCTCGACGGGCCGGGAATCCCGTCGTCCCGCGGCCAAGGCCCTCGCGCCGGTGCGGCCGAGCAGATGAAGATCGCGCGCGCACCATCCAACGCGAGCAAGGTTCCGGTGAGACTGTGCCAGGCGTCCTCGCAGATGAGCACGGCGCAGCGGCCCCACGGCGTGTCGAACGCGCGGAACGATTGTCCGCGCTCGACGAATCGCTCTTCGTCGAACAGGCCATAGGTGGGCAGAAAGTTCTTACGGTGCACGTGCCGCACGAGCGGCGCCGCGCTTCCCACCCGCACCCACATCGCGCTGTTGTAGAGCGTGTTGTTCCAGATTTCGTAGAAGCCCAACACGATCTCGAGGGTCCGGTCTGCGGCCTGCGGAACCGCATTCCGGTACACACGCTGCAGGTCGGCGGCCTGGGCGCCCGCCGTGAGCGCAAACTCCCGGACTCCGCCTTCCAGGAAGTAGCCGGTGAGAGCCGTCTCCGGCAAATGCAGCACCTGCGGCCTTGGTGTGAGCGCGTCCAGTTGCGCGAATAGCTCGCCTAAGTGCGCGAGGTTCGTCTCGTATTCGCCCTTTCGGGGCGCAAACTGCACGGTTGCGACGTCGATGACGGGAGCCATGACAAAAAGGTGGCGCGGCGGACCCAGTGGAGCAATGTCACAGAAATTCTGAACGGGCGGGTTATCTTGCCGCCCGCTGATCGTGTGTCAATCGGAGTCCTGTCGGGTACTACCCTGGGACGTCCGGCGCACGGTGCGCCGGGATGATGATGGAGCTTTGGTGAACGATATGAACGTTGGAGGGACCGTGCGCCGTCGCCCGCAGTCGATGCGGGTCGCGCTCGCGGCGATTTCGGTCATGATTGCCGCGCCCCAGGTCGCGGGCGCCCAGAGTGGTGGCACCACCGGCGAGGCCTGGCAGATCGTCCAACCGGCGCAAGCCTCGTTGGTTTTCGCACGCGACGGCACCTCGCTGATCGGCGAGATTGGCCGCGAGATGCGCACCAGCGTCGCCCTGCGTTCGCTCCCCAAGTACGTCGGGCAAGCGTTCGTGTCGGTGGAGGACCAGCGCTTCTACCAACACGACGGCGTCGATGTCGTGGGCGTCGCGGCCGCGCTCAAGGACGCGCTGCGCGGGCACGCGCGCGGCGCGAGCACCATCACGCAGCAGCTGGTCGGCAACATGCACCCCGACCTGATCAATCGCAGCGACCGGAGCATCGCGCGCAAGCTGCGCGAGCAATCGGCGGCGCGCGAAATGGAGCGCCATTACACCAAGGAGCAGATCCTCGAGGCGTACCTCAACGACATCGACTTCGGCCACGCGTGGTACGGCATCGAAGCGGCGTCGCGCCACTATTTCGGCACGGAAGCGTCCCGCCTAACGCTGGCCCAGGCGGCGACGCTCGCCGCGCTGCCCAAGGGGCCGGCCATCTACGATCCGATCAAGCATCCCGACCGGTCGCGCGAGCGCCGCAACCTCGTGCTCTCGCTCATGGCGGACCAGGGCTACATCACCCACGAGGACGCGGATCGCGCCGCGCAAGAGCCGGTCGTCACCGCGCCCGATGCGGGCATGCCCGCGGCGGCGCCGTACGTCGTGGACCTGGTTAGACAGGAAGCCGAGGCCGCCGGCGTCCCGGTGATGAACGGCGGATACCGCATCGTCACCACCATCGACCCCGACCTGGAGCGCGATGCGACGATCGCGCTCGACTCGGGGCTCACGCGCGTCGAAGCGCGGCCCGGCTACGTGCATCCGACGTTCGCGCACCACGCCAAGGGCAGCACCGACTACCTCGAAGGCATGGTGGTCGCCATCGATCCCCAGACCGGCGACGTGCTGGCCATGGTCGGCGGACGCGACTACGCGGCCTCGCCGTTCAACCGCGCCGTGAACGCAATGCGCCAACCCGGCTCGGCGTTCAAGCCGATCGTGTACGCGAGCGCGCTGCGCGACAGCATCCCGCCCAACGCGCTGATCGACGATTCCGCGCTCGCGATCCCGATGCCTAACGGAACCGTGTACCGGCCGGGCAACGCCGACGGCCGCTTCCTCGGGCCCCTCACCATGCGTGAAGCGCTCGTCCGATCGCGCAACCCCGTCGCCGTGCAGTTGGGCTTGCAGGTCGGCATGGATACGGTCATCGCGCTCGCCAAACGACTCGGCATCGACACGCCCATCGCCGCCTATCCGTCGAGCGCCATCGGCGCGAGCGCGGTCCGGCCGGTGGACCTCGTGGCGGCCTACTCGGTGTTCGACAACTTGGGCGCCGTGGTCGAACCGCGATACGTCGTGCGCGTCGACGATCGCGCCGGACATCAGGTGTGGGCGCCGCCGGCCCAGGCACCCCGGTTCGCGCTCGATCCGCGCATCGCGTTCATCGTCCGCGACATGATGCGCGACGTGGTGACGCGCGGCACCGCGACGACGGTGCGCAAGCTGGTCCCCGATGCGATTCCGGTGGCGGGCAAAACGGGCACGACCAACGACAACACCGACGTCTGGTTCGTCGGCATGACGCCCGATGTCGTGGCCGGCGTCTGGTTAGGCTTCGACACGCCGCAGTCGATCGTGCCGGGCGCGGCCGGCGGGACGTTGGCGGCGCCGATCTGGGGCGACATGATCGCCAAGTACTATGAAGGCAACCAACCGGCGGGCACCTGGGACGACATCCCGGCCGGCATCGCCACCGCCGAGCTCGACCGCTCAGGCGGAGAGCCGGCCACCGACAGCACGCCTCCCGATCAGCGCTATACCGAATACTTCATGGACGGCACGCAGCCCGGCGCGCCGGCTCAAGCGGCGTGGGCACTCTGGTCATGGGGTCCGATCGGGCTGCAGTAACCCGGAGGCTCCGTCAGCGCGCGCCGGCCGTCACTTCTTCTTCGACCGGCGGACGCGCGGTCGCGCCGGCGCCGTTAGGCGCCAACGCGATCGCAAACACCTCGTCCAACGTCGTCACCGGATGGAAGCTGAGCGTCTTCCGCACCTCCTCCGGGATGTCCTCGATATCGGCCTCGTTGTCCTTCGGCAGCACGATGGTCGTGATGCCTGCCCGGTGCGCGCCGAGCACCTTTTCCTTGAGGCCGCCGATCGGCAGCACGCGTCCGCGCAGCGTGATCTCGCCCGTCATCGCCACGTCGCGCCTCACCGGCACGCCCGACAGCGCCGACACGAGCGCCGTCGACATCGTGACGCCCGCCGATGGACCATCCTTCGGAATCGCGCCCGCCGGGACGTGGATGTGCGCTTCGATGCTGCCCAACCCATCCTCGGCGATCTTGAGGCTCCGCGCGTGCGTGGCCGCGTACGTGAGCGCCGCCCGCGCCGATTCCTTCATCACGTCGCCCAACTGGCCGGTGAGAATGAGCGACACCGTGCCTAACGGACCGGCCTGCGTGAGCGTGTCGGGAGACGCCGACCCGTACAACCGGCGCACCGCCGCCTCGACGAACATGATGTCGCCGCCCGCCGGGGTGTAGTACATCCCGGTGGCCACGCCCACCTCGTTCTCCTCGGCGGCGTGCTCGGGATGAACCTTGGGCCGGCCGAGCAGCTCGCGCACGTCGCTCGCAGTCAGCTCGTGCGGAATCGCCTCGCCCGATGCGAGCCGCCGCGCCACCTTCCGGGCCACGGCGCCCACCTGACGCTCCAATTGCCGCACGCCGCTCTCGCGCGTGTAGTTGCTCACCACGCTCATCACCGCTTCGTCGGAGAACACCACACCCTTCTCCGACAGACCCGACTCCTCGAGCTGGCGCGGAATCAGATACTTCTTCGCGATCTCCGCCTTCTCGCGCTCCGTGTACCCGGAGAAATCCACCACTTCCATGCGGTCGAGCAACGGCGCCGGAATGTTCTGGATGAAGTTCGCCGTCGCGATGAACAACACCTCGCTCAGGTCGAACGGCACGTTCAGATAGTGATCGGTGAACGTGTCGTTCTGCGCCGGGTCGAGCACCTCGAGCAGCGCGCTCGCCGGATCCCCCTGGAACGACACGCCCAACTTGTCGATCTCGTCCAGCAGGAATACCGGATTCTTCTTGCCCGCCTGCTTCATCCCCTGCACGATCCGCCCCGGCATCGCGCCGACGTAGGTGCGGCGATGGCCGCGGATGTCCGCTTCGTCGCGCGCCCCGCCTAACGATGCCCTGACGTACTCTCTGCCTAAAGCACGGGCGATGGACTTGGCGATGCTCGTCTTGCCGACGCCCGGCGGGCCGACGAACAACAGAATCGGGCCCTTGGCCATCGCGCGCGCCTTTGCCTCGCGCTTGTCGGTGATCGCGCGGCCGTCATCGGTCGCGGTGAGCGACGGCGTCGCATCATCCCGCCGCGGCTTGATCTTCGCCGCGGGAAACTCACCCGTCTTCTCGACCTCGGCTGCCAGCTCCTGCGCGCGCAGCTGGCGCACGGCGAGGAACTCCAATACGCGGTCCTTCACATCCGGAAGACCGTAGTGATCCTCGTCCAACACCTCGGCGGCGTGCTTGAGATCGAGATTGTCGTCGGACCGGTCGTTCCACGGCAACTCGGCGATCCATTCCAGATAGGTACGGATGACCTGCGCTTCCATCGACTCGCGACCCGACCGCTCCAGCCTGCCCAACTCCCGCTCGACTTCCTGACGCGCGGTCTTCGGCAGCTCGAGCTTGGACAGCTTCTCGCGAAGCTCTTCCATTTCGCGGCTCTGATCGTCGTCGCCCAACTCTTTCTGAATGGCCTTCATTTGCTCGCGCAAATACATCTCGCGCTGGCGTTGGCCCAACTCTTCCTGCACCTGTGACTTGATCTCTTCCTGCGCCTCGAGCAGCCCGATCTGGCGCTGCACGTGCACCAACACCCGACGGAGCCGCTCTTCGACGCTCAGCGTCTCGAGCAGACCCTGCTTCTCGGGAACGGAGAGATCGATGTATCCCGCCACGAGGTCCGCGAACTTGCCCGACTCGGTCACGGAATCGAGTACCTGATGGACCACCTCTTCAGGCAATCCACGCTTTTCGCCGAGCTCGGCGGCCCGCTCTCGCGCCTCTTTGTGCAGGGCCTCGAACGCCGGGTCGTGCTCGTCCAACGGATTCATCTCATCCACCGGCACCACCACGGCAGCGAGATAATTGTCAGTCGTCGTGTATTGCAAAGCAGTCGCACGCTGCTCACCCTGCAGGAGCAGTTGCACGCCACCTAATCCGCGCTGCACCTGTCCGATGCGCGCGATCACACCCATCGAGTACAAGATCTCGGGCGAGGGCTCGTCCGTATTGTCCCGTTGCGCTACCGCGAAGACGAGGCGGTCGGCCTTGAGCGCTGCTTCAATAGCGCGAAGAGTGCCCGGACGTCCAGCCGCAATGGGCTGAGTGAGGCCGGGAAAAATCACCGTCCCCCGAAGCGGAAGAACTGGTAGTGTTTGTCGCTGTGCCATGTCGTGAGTTCTCGGGATTACTGTCTAAGAGCGTGAATCGAGCCGCAGGATCGCCAGTTCCGGATGTCACGCAACGGCATGAGGTACGCCACGCGGGCAGGATTTGCAACTTCCTCCCGTCGCTTTGACGTAATGCAACTGCCACGTCGGCCGGGTCGTCTTTTCAGACAGTGCCGGCCATGGTACACTAAGCATCTTGTATTCCCCTTAGGACCCCTTTAGTGCCCGATCCGACGGCCCTCTCATCCGATGCCGAACTGAACGCGCTCGTCGAGCGCGCGTTGTCGGCTAACTACGAGCTGGATCGCGAGCTCGGACGTGGCGGCATGGGCATCGTGTATCGCGCCAAGGATCGCCGCCTCAAACGCATGGTGGCGATCAAGGTCTTGCCGCCGGAGCTGGCGTTCCGTGGGGAGATCAAGTCGCGCTTTTTGCGCGAAGCCGAGACCGCGGCGCAGCTCAACCATCCCAACATCGTTCCGATTTACAGCGTCGACGAGCGCGAAGGTCTCGTGTTCTTCGTGATGGCGTGTGTGGACGGCGACACGCTGGCCAAACGACTTGTCGAGCGCGGGCCGATGGCGGTGGAGGATGCGCGCAGCATTCTCCGTGAAGTGGCCGACGCGCTCGCGTACGCGCACGCGCGCGGCGTGATCCATCGCGACATCAAGCCCGACAACATTCTGTTGGGCGAAGACGACCGCGCGATGGTGACCGACTTCGGTATTGCGCGCGCGATCCAGGAAGGCGCCGACTCGCGCCTCACGGCGACCGGCGTGGCGATCGGCACGCCGGCCTACATGTCGCCGGAGCAGGCAGCCGGCGACCGCGAGATCGACGGGCGCAGCGATCTCTATTCGTTAGGCATCGTGGCCTACCAGATGCTGGCGGGCCAGCTCCCGTTCCAGGCGTCGAGCACGGCCGCGATGCTGATGAAGCACATCTCGGAGCGTCCGGCGCCGGTGGACCAGGTGCGTCCCGATGTGCCGCCCGATCTGTCGGCCGCGATCATGGCGCTGCTCGAGAAGGAACCCGCGCAGCGCTTCCCGAGCGCGACCGCGTTCGAGGCGGCATTGTCGGGCGACATGAGCCAGATGCCCGCGCCCACCGGACAGGTGACATCGCCGCCGCCGGCCTGGGGGCCGCCGTCGCAATCGCCGCTGCCCGTGGCGCAATACCCCATGCCGTACGGCGCCGGTATGGGGGTGATGCCTAACCAGGTGCATCACACCACGCCGACGGCCGACGACGTGGCGCGCTGGTCGGCGCCCGAGGTGCAGAAGTTCCGATCCAGCTTCCTCAAATATTTCTCGGTCAACGTCGTCATTGTCCTCGCGTCGATCTTCTGGAGCTCGGGCCTGCTCGGCATCACGGTGATTTGGAGCATGATCATGGCGGCGCGGTACTCGCGTCTCTGGTCGGCCGGGTACGATTGGCGCGACGTGTTCCGCCAGCCTCGCGACCGCCGGTTGGTCGACGTCGCGTCGGAGACGGTCGAGCAGGCGCAGTCGGTGTTCAACAAGCGCAAGCGCGACGAGCTGCGCCTGCGGGAGCAGGCCGCGCGCGCCGCGCTTCCCGCCGTGCCGACGACTCCGGGCGGCACGCCGTCCGCCGATTTCGGCCGATACATCGATACCGTGCGCCGCGCCGAGGTGGATCGCGGCGAGATCCTTCGGTTAGTCATGTCGCTGCCGACGTCCGATCAGAACCTGGTCGAGGGCGTCATCCCGGCCGCCGAGGGGTTGTATCACCGCGTGCAGGCGCTGGCATTGTCGTTAGTCGATCTCGATCGGAACTCGCGCCCCGATGACGCCGAGCGCATCGAGAAGGAGATCGCGACGCTCGAGGCGCAGGCCAACCCGCTCGAGTACGCGGCGAGCGAGGAGCGTGTGCGGCGCCTCGCGCGACTCAAGCGCGACCGGCGCGCCGTGGCCGACACGGGCAAGCGCCGCGGCGACACGTTGGGCAAGCTCGAGAGCTGCGCCCTGGCGCTGCAGAGCATGCGCGTCGACGTGCTGCGCCTGCGCGCCGGCGGCGTGGCCGGCGTTAGTCAACACATCACGTTGCTCACGGAGCGCGCGCGCTCGCTGGCCGACGAGGTCGATGCCGCCGTGGGCGGCGTGGATGAGGCGCGGCGGGCCGCGGCGAGCCGTGGTGCGACGCGTGGAGCGCGCTAGCGTGTGACGGATCCCATGCGCGATCGCGTGACCGCGGCGGTCGGCGATGCGTATCTGGTGAACGCCGAAATCGGGCGCGGCGGGATGGCGGTGGTCTACCGCGCCACGGACCTGCGCCTCAAGCGCGCCGTCGCCATTAAGGTCCTGCCGCCCGAGCTGGCGTTCCGCGAGGACGTGCGCCGGCGATTCCTGCGTGAGGCGCAAACCGCTGCGCAGCTGAGCCATCCCAACATCGTGCCCATTTATTCGGTCGACGAACGCGACGGGATCGTGTTCTTCGTGATGGGCCTGGTCGAGGGAGAGAGCTTGGCGGCCTGCATCGCGCGCGGCCCGATGCCCATCCCCGATGCGCGGCGCATTCTGGCCGATGTGGCCGGCGCACTCGCCTACGCGCACGCGCACGGCGTGGTGCACCGCGATGTGAAGCCGGACAACATCCTCCTCGACCGCGAGAGCGGGCGGCCCATGGTCACCGACTTCGGCATCGCGCGCGCGGTGGAAGCCGAGTCGCGCCTGACGGTCACCGGGATCGCCGTCGGGACGCCCGCGTACATGTCGCCGGAGCAGGCGTTAGGCGAGCGGGAAGTGGACGGCCGCAGCGACATCTATTCGTTGGGCGTGGTCGCCTACCAGGCGCTGTCGGGCGTGCTGCCGTTCCAGGCCGGCAATACCCCGGCGATGATGATGAAGCACATCAGCGAGACGCCGCGCCCTTTGCGCTCGTTGCGCGCCGACGTCCCGCCGGCGCTCGAGGGCGCCATCGCGCGGGCGTTAGTCAAACGTCCCGAGGACCGCTGGCCCACGGCAACCGCGTTTCGCGACGCGATCCTCCGCGACGAGGCGCCGCGTGTCCCGTGGCAACATACACCGGCGTCGGCGCCGCCGCGCATCGTGGCGCCGCCCGGCTCGTGGCCGCCGCCGGCCGACCAGACGCGCGCCGCCCCGCAGCCCATCGCCGCCCCGGCTCCCGTTCGCCCGCCGCCGATCGTGGCGCCGCAGGCGCTAGCTGCCCAACACCACGCCGATGCGATACAGCTCGCCGCGCAGGCGATGACGTACCGCGACTCGCGCCGCGCCGCGCGCGACGACCGATGGCGCTCGAGGCCGCTCGACGAGCGCATCACGGTATTCCGTCGCAACCTCGCGAGCACGGCTATCGTGGTCGGCATGCTGGCCGGCATCAACATGCTGACGTCGCCGGAGTTTCCGTGGTTCCTGTTCGCAGCGTTAGGCATGGGCGCGTCGGTGATGAAGCAGTGGAGCGGCCTGTGGGCGGAGGGCGTCACCTGGAAGCGCATCTTCAAGAAGCCCGATCCCGATGCGGTGCGCAGCGTCGGCACCGGCGCCGGTGCGCCGGCGCTGCCGGGGCCGTCGCAAGCCGAGCTCGACGCGGCCCAGCTCGCGCCGCCGGACGTGCTCGCCGGCCCGCACGGCGAAGCGGTTAGGCGGGCGGCCGTCGACCGCGCGACGATCTCGGCGATCATCGGCTCGCTGGGGAAGGCGGATCGCGATCTCATCCCCGATGTCGCACCGACGGTCGACGGCCTCGCCCAACGCGCGGCGTCCATCGCGCAGATGCTGCACCACCTCGATCGCGACCTGTCGCCCGGGGCCGTGACGCAGCTCGAGCAGCGCATCGCCCAGGTCAAAGGCGAGCCCGACGGAACCACGGAGCACGAGCGGCGGCTCTCGATGCTCGAGCGCCAACACGCGTCGCTCGTGCAGCTCACGTCACGGCGCGAACGCCTGGTGGGTCAGCTGGAGAGCGTCGGGATCGCGCTCCAGAACCTCAAGCTCGATCTGCTCAAGCTGCGCGCCTCGGGCGTGCAATCGGCGATGGGCGAGGTGAACAGCGCCACCGTCGAAGCCCGGGCGCTGTCGCGCGACATCGGGCACGTCCTCGAAGCAGCCGACGAGGTCCGCAAGATCTGAGCACCGCGGGCGGCGCGAGACGCCTAACGCTGAAGCCAGCTGCTCAGGATGGTGCCGATGGTCTCCGGCGCTTCCTCCGGCGTGAAGTGCCTGACATCCGAGATGATGTCGAGCGACGCGCCGGGAATCGTCGCCTGCAGGCGCTTGGCCATCGCGGGCGGCAAGAACGGATCGTGCGCGCCGTACACGATGGCCGTCGGCGCCACGATGTCCTTGAGACGCTGCTGCAGCGCCACCGTTTCTTCCGCGTCCAGCGCCTCGAGGTGCGACACCAACACGTCGCGACCCGCCGGCAGACAGAACGGACGCACGTAGATGTCGATCGACCGCGCACCGTTGTCCTCGTGCGCGTAGCCGCGCTCGAGCTCCGACCGCAGAATCGACAGAATCCACGTCGCCGGTAGGAAGCGCGTGAGCGGGAGTGTGGTTCGAGCCAGCTTCAACTGGCGCGTCGGCCAATCGTCGAAGGCAACCGAGTCGATGAGCGCCAGCCGCGCGACGCGCGTTGGATGCCGCACCGCGAGATACTGCGCGATCCCGCCGCCCAGATCGTGTCCGACGATCGACGCGTACGAGATCCGCAGCGCGTCCAAGAGCCCGATCACCCGCTCGGCGTGCCCCTTGATGCTGAGGTCGCGTCCGTTAGGCGGATCGCTGCGGCCGTAGCCGAGGAGGTCGAGCACCACCACGCGGTGGCCGTCGGGGATGAGCGGCGCGACGTCGCGCCACAGATGCGACGAGGTCGGAAAACCGTGAATGAGGACCACGGGCTCTCCCGCGCCCCTCGTGCCGCTGGCGTAATAGTAGAGGCGTGCGCCTCCTACATCGACGAACTCACCCCGCATGTGCGATCATCGCCGGCCCCTGTGGCCGCGGCGTGGCCGCGGCGTGGCTGCGGACCGCCCGCGTCCCGCCAGCACACTCGGCGCCCAAGCGCCGGCGTTAGGCGTGGACGAGCGCATCGGTGTTCGCCGCGTCACGCTCGCCCGGCCCCGCCGTCCACTCGACGATCCGGCCCGCGATGGCCGACGCCGCGACCGTGTACGGCGACGCCAGATACAACTGGCCGGGCCCCGACCGACCGGGGAAGTTCCGGTTGATCGCCGAGATCGTCACTTCGTCCTTGGTGCGGGATACGCCGGGACCCGCGTTGATGCACGCGCCGCACGATGGCTCGACGAACGTCGCGCCGACCTCCGAGAAGATCCGGTCGTAGCCGCGCTCCTGACAATACTCGAAGACCTCGCGCGATCCGCACTGGATGAAACACCGCACGTGTTCCGCCACGTGCTCGCCGCGCTCGAGCGCCTCGGCGAACACGCGCGCGTACATGTCCATGTCTTCCTTCTTGCCCGCGGTGCACGAGCCGGCGTACGCGATGTCCACGCGTACTTCACCCGGGAGCTCATCCACGTACAACCCGTTGCCCGGATCACCCGGCAACGCCAGCATCGGACGCAGCGTCGAGGCGTCGATCTCGATCACCTTCACGTACGACGCGTCCGGATCCGACGAAAGTCCCTTGCACAGAGCGCGCGCCGCGTCGGCCGTCATGCCGCGTTGGGCAACCAGGTACGCCACCGTCCGCTCGTCCGGCGCGATGATCCCGGTGAATGCACCCACCTCCGCGGCCATGTTGGTCATGGTCGCGCGCTCGTCCACCGAGAGCGCCTCGACCGCTTCGCCGGCGTACTCGATGATCTGGCCGATTGCTTCGCCGTTCTTGATGTAAGGGTGGCGCAGAATCTCGAGCATGAAATCCTTGGCCGTGATGTTCGGCGGCTTCTGTCCGCGCACCACCACCTTGAACGACGGCGGCACTTCGACGCGTACGTCGTTCGTGATCCACGAGTTGAAAATCGCCGTGGTGCCGACGCCAAAGGCGATGCACCCCACCGCGCCGGCGTGCGGCGTGTGGGAGTCGGATCCGATGATCACCTGGCCCGGTTGCGCGTGCGCCTCGAGAATCTTCGAGTGACAGATCGCCTCCGAGCCGGCGGCCGCAAGCGCGCCGTGCAGGTTCAGCCGATGATCCAACTGCCCATACAACTTGATCCCCTTCGCGGCGGCGAACTCCCGCTGCTTCTTCTCGAGCTGGTTCGCGACGTCGAGCAGACCCATTTGCAAATGCTCGGGCCGCATCACCTGATCGAGGAACGTCAGGTGGTCGCGGAAGAAAAACACCGACGACGGATCGTTGACCGGTTCGTTGGGCCCGACTAACTGATCGAAGAAGATCGCCGCCATCGGCGTCACGTATTCGTGGCTGAACCGGATATCGGTCCGCACGAATCCCTGATCGCCGGGTTTGACGGCCGCCACACCGATCGCGCCAGTCGCGGGATCCGCTACCCAATGCCGCGCGAAGATTTTCTCGGCGATCGTCATCGGGCGACGCGGCGTGACGACGGTGGGCACCGTCACTTTCCCCTGCAGCCGCGCGAGATTGTAATTGAACAGGCCGCCGTATTCGATGATGCCGCGCGAGATGCCGCCCTCGTCCTTCGTGAACTCCGTGAGCGAAATCTCCTCGCCGCGACGAACGCGCTCGATCAGCCCGAAGTCGGTGGATGTGAACACACCGAGGTTCTGGCAATTCTCCCTGTAAATCCGCTCGATATTCTCGGCGATGACGAGCCTGACGCCGGCTACGAGCTCCGCGTATGGCGACTGCTCGCGCGATGAGCCCTTGCCGCGCCGCTTTCCGGACACCGCCGCGACGAAGTGCCCCGCGCGGACGGAGCCGCGAACGATCGGAAATTCCTCGCCGGCCTTCAGTCCGAGATATGGAAAGTCACCGAGCGTCTCGTCGAAGTAGTAGCAGATGTACGCGGGCGTAATCTCGTCGGTCGAGATGTTGTCGCGCAGCTTGGGATGCAACGCCGAACCCACCTGAGCGTGCGGATCGAACGGTAGATCCTCACCGGCCAGTTGGCGTTTGATCAGCTCGGGAGACTCGGTCAGGAACAAGACGCGTCCGTCGAAGCGGACGTGATCGGACACCTTGTGAACCGGTCGTGTTAGCAGGCTCTCGATCATGCTCCCGCGCTGAGAGGGTCTTGCCGTCAAGATGACCGTTCGAATACCGGTCCACAAGCCAATTCTGTACCGGGTTGCGGCGCGGCGCCGCTCGGCCATGCAAGAAACAAGAACCGCGGCCGATCCCATCGATCGGCCGCGGTCCCATCAAGCGAGACACTAGCGCTGGTGCGCGCCGCGCACATCCTGCCGGCGATCGCGCCGGTCGGAACGCACCCCCCTGACATCGTGACGGCGGTCGAACCGATTCCGCTTGAGCGCGCGATGATCGCGGCGAGTCCGTCGCGCATCCTGGCGGAAGTGACGCCGGTCGGCGCGGAGGCCAACGAAGTTGCCGTGGCGCCGGTCGCGACGAATGGCGCGCCGGTCGCGAACCAAGATGTGGCCATCACTCTTAAGATCGCGCCGGTCGTGACGAATGTCTCGCGTGTCCGACCGAACGTCGCGGCGGTCCGACCGGATGTCACGCGTGTCGTGCCGCACTTCCTGTCCGGCCGGCGGAACGGCGCCCTGCGCAGACGCTGTGGTCGCAAACCCAACTGCCATCGCGGCGCCAAGCGCCACTACTCGTAAGCTCAACATGGTGCCTCCAATCCAGGTCTGTCGCGTGCAATCGCACGCGCGCTGGTTCGGGAAAGTGGACGTGTTCGCCGAGTCGACGTTAAGGCTTTTCCACTTGGACACGGAATTGGGAGCGAATGACGATGTCGGATGTGGTCTGCGGCGGCCGGGTTGGTGAACGCATAAAGTCGCGACCACAGCAGGGCTTGCCCTCTGGCGCGGCTGGAGAAAACTGATATCGTTGAGGCCCGACGGCCGGGCGTCTTGCGCATTGCGCTTCATTGCGTTGTCAGTCAACGACTTACCGCATCGACGAGGGCGCCGTGACCGTTCCGACAATGCCTGGGGTGCCAGCGCCTGCCCCACCGCCTGCAGCGCAGCCATTCGAGTTTCCACTCTCGTGGCTTCTCAGCAAAGCGATATCTCCCATACAGTATCGCGCCACCACCGAAGTCGCTCGGCTCACCGGTTTGCCGGCGTCTATGCTGGGCCTC
>JANWIK010000198.1 GCA_025449955.1 Gemmatimonadaceae bacterium | reverse complement strand
GGCTCCAGCATGCAGCCAGCCATGAACCGCATCATCTCGTCGTCGAGCATCGAGCGGGCGGTTCTGAGCGCGCCCAACGCCGGGAGCGAGAGACGCGTGAAGCCTTGCCGGCCGATCGTGCGCAGGTCGGTGCCGCTGCCTTTGACCAACAACGCGTCGCCGATCTTGATGGACGTGTTGCCGCCGCCGGGCTGCACGAGCCGCGGTTCGCGCCCGACAAGATTCGAGAGGTAGACCAGTTGGTCGAGCTCGTCGGCGCCGGACGCAGCGGCGGGTCCGCCGTTCCAACTGTCTTGGAGCCGCGCGGAGGCGAAGGGGTCGTTCACGGGTTGTAAGATACCGCGTCGGAAGGCGGCGCGCGCTACTCCGTGCGCAGGACCGACACCGGATCCACCCCCGCCGCGTGCCATGCGGGCAACCAGCTCGCCGCGGCGGCGACGAGCGCCAGCAGAATGGCGACCGTTCCGTACGTCACGCCATCGCCGCGGCCGACGCCGAAGAGCAGGCTCTCCATGAGTCTCGACAACGCCAACGCGCCGGCGAGGCCGAGCCCTGTGCCTAACGCTGAGAGGGCCAGCCCGCGGCTCACGATCATCGTGAGGATGTCGCGCCGCGATGCGCCCAGGGCGGCGCGGACGCCGATCTCGGCGAGGCGGTCGGTGACCGTGCCGGAGAGCACGCCGTACACGCCCGCCGCCGCAAGCACCAGCGCCGCCGCCGCGAATGCGGTGAACAGGAGCAGGGTGAAGTGTCGTTGGGCTTCGGTCTGCGACGCCAGCGACTCGAGCGTCGCCACGCGCACGATGGGTTGATCCTTGTCCACCGCCCAGGTCGCGGAGCGAACGGCTGCCGTCAGTGCCGCGGCATCGCCCTGGGTCTGGACGACGAGAGACATCGCACCGTCCACATACGGCCACTGCGCTTCGGGCACATACACCGCGTCCGACTGGCTGCCGGACAAGCTCAGCTGCTTCACGTCGCCGACGATGCCGACGATGGTTCGCCATGCCCCTTTGTCGGCGGCGCCAAGCCGCACCCGTTGGCCGATGGGATCTTCGTTAGGCCACACCTTGCGCGCGAACGACTCGTTGATAACGGCCACGGCAGGCTGGTCGCCGCGATCGCGTGGCGTCAAGAGTCGGCCGCGGCGCAGGGGAATCCGCATCGTCTCGAAGTATCCGGCGGTCACCGCATAGCGAAACGCGTTGGGATCCTGGTCGGGATTCGCACGCGGCTTTGATTCCACGTGCACGCCGTACGAATCGTAGTCGCCGCTCAACGGCAGCTGGCTGGTGAGCGCGGCGGATCGCACGCCCGGGAGCGCGCTCACGCCGGCCAGTACGCGGTCGAAATAACGGAGCGTGTACGCGCTGTCGTCGAACGCGCGGCCGGTGGTTTGGATCTGCATCGTCAGGCGGTTCGTTTCGTCGAATCCGGGCGACACGGCGAAGAGCCGCACCATACTCCGCACGAGGAGGCCCGACCCGACCAACAGCATCGATGCCAGCGCGACCTCGGACACGACGAGCGCCGCGCGCATCGCCTGGCCGTTGCCGATCGAGCGGCGTCCACTCTGTTTGACTCCCGCGTAGAGATCGGCACGCATGGCGTGCCACGCGGGGATCACGCCGCAGATCATCGCAATGACTGTGACGACCACCACCGCGAACCCCAGCACCGGCCCGCTCACGCCGATGGCGTCCGTGCGCGGCAGGCCGGGCGGCGCAATGGCGATGAGTCCGCGCACGCCGGCCATCGCGACGGCGATGCCCAACACGCCGCCGGCTCCCGTTAGGACGACACTCTCGGCGAGCAGTTGGCGGATGACGCGCCCGCGGCCGGCGCCGAGCGCGGCGCGCACGGCGAACTCCGCCCGGCGGCCGGCGGCGCGCGCCAGCAGCAGGTTGGCGACGTTGGCGCACGAGATGAGGAGCAGCAGCGTCACGGCGCCGAGCACGGCGAGGAGCGCGGGGCGGACTCCGTTGGTCACCTGATCCTGCAGCCGCGGCACGACCATGCCGACCGCTTCGTACTCGGTCGGATGCTCGGCGACGAGGCGCGCCGAGATCGCGTTCAAGTCGGCGGCCGCGGCGGCCGCGCTCACGCCCGGCTTCAGACGGGCGATGGCGGACACGTGGTGGCAGGTGCGGCAGGCATACGGGAGCGAGACGTCGTACCGGAGCGGCGTCCAGATCTGTGCGTTAGGCGCGAGCACGTTGGCGAACCCCGCCGGCATCACGCCGATCACCGTGAAGACGATGCCGTCGAGCGTGACCGGCGTGCCGACGATGGCCGAGTCGCCCCCGAAGCGGCCGCGCCACAGGGCGTCGGTGAGGATGAGCACCCGCGGCGCGCCGGGCCGGTCCTCGTCGGCGGTGAAATCGCGCCCCAGCGCCGGATGCACGCCTAACGTCGCAAAGAACGTGGACGACACGTGCTCGCCCTCGAGCAGCTGCGGGGTCGCGCGCCCCGTCAGCGCCGCTTGCCACGACGTCATCGCGGCCACCGTCGCGAACGAGCGGTTCATGTCGGCGACATCCTTGACCGTCGCGAAGCCGATGCCCGCCCGCGATCCATCCTTGCCGCGCTCCTCGAACGTGACCAGGCGGTCGGCGTGCGGATACGGCAGCGGCGCGAGCAGAATGGGATACACCGCCGAGAAGATCGCCGTGGTCGCGCCAATGCCGACGGCGAGGATGAAGACGACGAGGGCGGTGAAGCCGTGGTGGCGCCGCACGAGGCGGAGCGCGAAGCGGACGTCGGCGAACGCGGTGGTCACGGGCCCATCTCCTCGGCTTGCGTTAGGCACGAAAGCGGATTGGGGCGGTCGTGCGAGCGCGCCGCGCAGCGCCTCGCCCCAATACCACCGGCGCGCCGCGCGAGGCCCGCGCGACGCGAGCACGTCGTGAAACCCTTCCTCGAGATCGCCCAGAAACGGCTCTCGCACGTTTGCGGGGAGGAGCCGAGCGAGAAAGCGGGTCGCGAGCACGGGCGGCGCGGAGGGCTCTGTCATGGCACGGGCCAGGACGGCGCGAGGCCGCGAGTCATGGTGCGAAGCGCCTGGAGGTACGCTCGCAGGGCCACTTTGCCGGCGGGACGGACGCGGAAGTACTTCTTGCGCCGGCCGCCGCGCAGCGGAGTGGGGTCGCCGAGCCAAGAGTCGACCAAACCCTTGTCCTCGAGGCGGGCGAGCGTGGCGTAGATGGTGCCGAACGACGCCGGCCGTCCGGTGCAGCGCGCGATCTCGCGCCGCACGGTTACGCCATAGGCGTCATCGCCCAGGCGCACGAGTGCCAGGAGCACCAGCTGCTCCAACTCTCCGAGTCGACCGGGCACACGGGCTCCTGTTTGTTCGTCTTAATAGAATATATCGATGGTGCGCGGACCGAAAGAGGGAGAACCCCGTCGTCCAAGTATTCGGATGCCTGAGCGGGGCTGGCTACGACGTTCATGTTGAAAGGATCAAAGCGGAAACCAGGGATAACGGCGGATAGGGCAACAACAGAAAAATCTTTGTTCAAACAAAACGGCTCTCACCGGTGCGCCTCGCGCCTACTCGCCTAACGGAACGATCCGCTCTCCTCCCTTGTTCCCGCTCTGATCCTTTCAACATGAACGTCGTAGCTAGCTAGCTAGCTAGCTTGGCAGGTCCGACACGACATCCGTGGCGGCCGCCTGCCACGTCGATCAGTCACCCGCCCGGCGCCGCCCCCGCGAGCGCTTCGCGCCGCTGCCGCTGCTCGGCGGTCTTCAAGTTAGGCAACAGCGCGGTGAGCAGGCCCATGGCCGGCAGGAACGAGCAGACGCGGTACACGAAGTCGATGCCCGTGCGGTCGGCCATCCATCCCAGGACTGCCGCGCCGATGCCGCCCATGCCGAAGGCGAGGCCGAAGAAGAGACCCGAGATCATGCCGACTTTGCCCGGCACCAGCTCCTGCGCGTAGACCAGGATCGCCGAGAACGCCGACGCGAGAACGACGCCGATCACCACGCTCAGCACCGCGGTCCAGAACAGGTTGGCGAACGGGAGCGCGAGCGTGAAGGGCAGCACGCCGAGGATCGAGCACCAGATGACGTACTTGCGTCCCAGCCGGTCGCCCACGGGGCCGCCGATGATCGTCCCGGCGGCCACCGCGCCTAACAGAACGAACAAGTGGATCTGCGCCGAGCGCACGGACACGTGAAACTTGGAGATGAGGTAGAACTCGTAGTAGCTGGTGAGACTGGCCAGGTAGAAATACTTGGAGAAGACGAGCGCCATGAGGACGGCGAGCGATCGTTTCACGATGCGCGCCGGCACGGGCGGTCCGGCCGGCGCTTCGGTCTGCTGGGCGCCGCGCGTCGTGCCGTGATGCTTGTACCAGGTGCCGACCTTCCACAAGATGCCGATGCCGAGCAGCGCGGCGATGGAGAACCAGCCCACGCTGGGCCGGCCTAACGGCAACACGATGAACGCCGCCAGGAGCGGGCCTAACGCTGACCCGGCGTTGCCGCCCACCTGGAAGAACGCTTGCGCGAATCCGTGGCGGCCGCCGGACGCCATGCGGGCCACCCGTGACGATTCGGGATGAAACACGGACGAGCCGACGCCCACCGTTGCCGCGGCCAGGAGCAGCAACCCGAACCGATTCACCCCGGCCAGGAGGAGCAAGCCGAGCAAGGTGAACATCATACCGACGGCCAGGGAGTAGGGCTTGGGCCGGCGGTCGGTATACGATCCAACGAGCGGCTGGAGCAGGGACGCGGTCACTTGATACGTGAACGAGATGAGTCCCACTTGCATGAAGTTCAGCGCGAACGACGTCTTGAGCATCGGGTAGATCGCCGGCAACACCGACTGCATCATGTCGTTCAGCAGATGACAGAAGCTGATCGCGCACAACACGATGAACGCCGTGCGCCTGGAGTCGTCGTGGATGTCGGCTTGCGTCGGCGCGCTCATAGGGGTTGAAGGATAACTAAAGCGATGCAAGAGATGGGGAAGATCGGATCGGTGCACATCCAAAATCACCGGCGCACGCACATGGATGATTTCACGCGCGTGCGCGATGCGCCTACCGCCGCTTCGCGGCGATCCTCCCCATCCTTTGCATCACTTTTTCGTCCTCTTGAACAACTACCGAGGGGCCCACCTCCCCGGTGTGTCGATCACGGTGCAGCGAACGCGATGCCGTTCCACACCCAGTCGAGTGCGCCCGCGAACACGCTGCCGGCGATCGTCGGCATATCGTAGAGCAATTCGAGCTCGTCGGCGAGCGTGGTCGTGCCGGCAACCAAGCCGGTGACGTTGGTGAAGTGCGCCCACGCCGCATCGGTGTCGTTGGTCGGCTGCGCTAACGGACTGCCGGGATAGAATCCCGCGTTCGCCAACACGGGTGCAACGTTCACGACCGACTGACTCGCCAACGTCACGGTCGTGCACGCGGTCGTGGTACACTGCGTCGCGTCGTAGGCGGCCGGTGCGACGGCGATGGTCCCGGCGCTCAGCACGTTGGACGCAATCTGGAACGGCGTCGTCGAGCCTTGTGGACGCACCAGGGCGATGGGATCCGTTGCCGGATTGTCCAACGCCGTGGTCGCGACGACGTCGAGCGTGCGTCCCAGGAAGGGCAACGCATCCGCCGGCGGCGTCGCACCGGCCGATCCCGCGGGAAGCCGCGGCGACTGATTTGCTAACGGAAGCGTGCAGCCGCGCTGGTGCAAGAACGTGAGCGCGGCGTTGGTCGGTGTCGCGAAGTCG
>JANWIK010000197.1 GCA_025449955.1 Gemmatimonadaceae bacterium | reverse complement strand
CGCGTGAGCACGGTGTCGTTGCGGTACGACGTGAGACGTCCGCCGATGCGGCCCGAGATGCCGATCGCCACCTGGGCGCCCGGCTGCCACATGATGCCGGCGCTCGCGCCGTCGCCCGAATACGAGAGGCGCGCCGACTGCGAGAACGTCTGGACCGTGGTGTCCTGCGACGACCGGGTGATGACGAGATTGTTGTCGCCGGTGAACACGTCCGCGGCCGCGCCGATCCACAACGAGTTGAAGACGGCGAACGACAGTCCCGCCTTCACGTCATCGATGGCGCCGGCCACCTTGAAATTTTCCGTGAACGGCACACTGTCGGCGGCAAAGTGGTCGAAGCCGCTGCGGGTGGTTTCCCACGTGCGGTCGAGCAGCGTCGACACCGACACGCCAACGGTGAGGCGGTTGCCGAGGAGGATCGCGCCACCCACGAGCGGAAAACGACTCGTGGTGGTGTGGTCCACCGTGCCGTTGGCGCTCACCGAGCGGAACTCCGGCGCGTACTCGAAGTACACGCCGGGCCGCACCCAGCTCGCGAGCGCGGCGGGATTGAGCGCCGACTGCGCGTCGGTCTCCGCCGGTCCGCCGCCTAACGCAGCGGCGCCGGCGCTGACCTGGCCGGGCGGATACCCGAAGCCCTGCGTGCTCACGGTGCCCTGTGCGCGCGCCGGCGCCGCCGCCAGAGCGGCCACGGCGACGCCGAGGAGCGCGGCCGGAGTGAATCGCGTTGGGATCACGGTAGTCCGAACCCGCTTCGTGGAATGAAACTGATCTCGATGCGCGGCTTGAGGCTGTCCGCCGGCGCGCTGTTCGAATAGAAGAGATACCGTCTGGGCTCGAGGCCCTCGCCGCTCGACTCGAACACGATCGCGCGCTGCGTGGCCAACGGGCCTAACTTGCGCCAGAACGTGAATACGCCGACGAGCGGGATCGTGTCGGGACGCGACACATTCGGGTGGAAGTTCTCCGTGGGCACGCCGGTAATGCCCAACCCGCCGGGCGATTCGACGAGCCCCGCCGCGATCGGGATGTTCGTGACGCTGGGCGACGCCTGGACCACGGCCGGCTGCAAGAGGATCGTGTCGGTCGTATCGGCGGTGCCGAAGTCGACGTTCGCGACTTGGTGCAGAATGAGATTCGCGCGCACGATCGTCGCCGACGAATCGATGAGCGCCGAGGGCACGCTGAATCGCATGTAGATGCGGCTGCCCGGAATGCCGCCCGCGGCGATGATCCCGGCCGCCGGCAGCGGCGTGCCTTGCAACACCAGGTCGAAGTCGGCCAGGCTGGCGAAGTTAGGCGCGCCTCCCGACCCTGTCGTGTTCACGGATTTCTGCACGAACGAGCGCGTGGTGTCCACGAATCCGAAGTATTGGATCACCGAGGACAGACCGCCCTCGCTGCTGCCAATGTTGAGCTGCGTGGGTTTCGCGCTCTGGATCCGCAAGCCTAACCGGATGCGCTTGCCGGCGCGCACGTGCTGGGCCACGAACCCCGTGTCGAGCAGGATGTTGATCTGTCCCTTCACCGAGTCGCGCGGGACCCGCCGCGACGCAATCGGCGCGGTGTTGAATTGCGCGTGGACCGACGCCGTGTCGGCATCCGGTGCATTCACGTCCACGTCGTACACGAGGAATGTGACCGTATCGGGCACGAGAATCGTGTCCTTGGTCGTATCCGTGGGCGCAATGACGGTGAATCGGACGCCGGCCGAGTCGACGCGCGTGAACGGCCGCGGCGCCGCGGCCGTGTCCGTGTCGGGGAAATTGCGAATGAGCGAGTCGAAGCGCAGTACCGCCGCGGTTTGCACCGGACTGCCGCCCTGCGTGTAGTTCGCCAGCAGCAACTGCTGCTCGGTACCCAGCGGCGGGAAGCCGATCACGGTCGCCATCGTGTCGAAGGCGTCGGTGCCGGAGAGGATCACGTCCTTCACGGTCAACGTATCCGGACACAACGTCGGACACGCCGCGCCGCCCGCCAGGTTCTCCTGGCATGCGCCGAACACCGTGACTACTGCTATCAGTGCGCCCACGAACAGCAGCGCGCGACCCGGCTTACGAGAAACGAGCACTCCGACCTTCCACGCAGAGATGGTTCTGGTGCGCGCGACACGCCGCCTTACGGAAAACGGCGCGCCGGCTGATCACGAATGGTCGAGCGACTGCGGTGTGAACGGATGCGGAAGCAGCGATGACATGGTCCACCGAGATTCCCTGCCCCCGCGCGTACAACTCATCACTTCGATCGTTGGCGCGAGCTCACTCAACACTTGCCGGCACATGCCACACGGCGGCGCGGGCTCCGCGGCGTCGGTAGCGATCACAATAGACTCGAATTCTCTCGCACCCGCCGCGACCGCGGCCGCCATCGCCGCGCGCTCGGCGCACAACGATGCCGGATACGACGCGTTCTCCACGTTGCATCCCGCGAACACGCGTCCGTCGCGCGCTTTGAGCGCGGCACCAACGCGAAATCCCGAATACGGCGCGTACGCACGCTCGAGCGACGCAAACGCCGCCGCGCAGAGCGAGCGCCAGTCGGAATCCGACGTGTCGGTCGACATGCCTCGCGTGGCCGCCGAAGCAGTTGGCGTCACGCTGCGAGCAGATTCGCGAGGAACGACACGCCGTGATCACGGAAGTCGACCCCCAACCATTCGGCAACCGTCACACCCAGGTCGGCGAACGTCGAACGCTCACCGAGCGAGCGCGGATGCACGCGCGGTCCCGCGACGAGCAGTGGCACGCATTCGCGGGCGTGGTCGGTGGACGATGTGGTCGGGTCGTTCCCGTGATCGGCCGTCAGGAAAAGCAAGTCGTCCTCGCGAAGTGCGCCTTCGATGGCAGGGAACGCGGCGTCGAACACCCGCAGTCCTCCATAAAACCCCGCTACATCGTTCCGGTGCCCCCAAAGCTGGTCGAAATCTACTAGGTTGGCGAAGAGCAGCCCACCTTGAAGCGAACTTAAAGCGCGATGAATTTCGGCCAGGCCGGCAGCATTGTCGGCTGTATGCACGGACGTGATCGCTCGCTTGGCGAACAGATCGTCGACTTTTCCGACGCCAAACCGCGGAATGCCGCGCTCGGCGACAGCGTCGAGGAGCGTGCGCTCGGGCGGCGCAATCGAAAAATCACGCCGGCCCGGGGTGCGGCGATAGGCACCCGCCTGGCCCTCGAAGGGTCGCGCGATCACGCGCGACACATCGTTCGGCGCGACGAGCATGGCGCGCGCGATCTCGCACGCGGCGTAGAGCTCCTCGAGCGACACGACGCGCTCGTGCGCGGCCACCTGAAAAACCGAATCGGCGCTGGTGTACACGATCCATCGGCCGGTGCGCTCGTGCTCGGCGCCGAATTGGGCGATGATCTCCGTGCCGCTCGCGGCGACGTTGCCCAACACACCGCGTCCAGTGCGCTCGGCGAACTCGTTCACGAGCCCGGCGGGAAATCCGTGCGGATACGTTGGAAACGGCCGTGCGAGATGCACGCCGGCGATTTCCCAGTGACCTGTCGTGCTGTCCTTCCCGGCCGACGCCGGGCGCATCGTGCCCCACGCGGCGGTCGGACTTTGGACAGGGCGCATGCCGGCGAGCGGCGCAATGCATCCGAGACCCGCGCGTTCCAAGTTGGGCAGATCGAGCCCGCCCACTTCCTTCGCAAGATTGCCGAGGGTGTTGCTCCCGACGTCGCCGTAGTCGGCGGCATCGGGCGCCGCGCCGATGCCGACCCCGTCGAGCACGAGAATGATCGCCCGACGCGTCACGGTGCGTTCACGTATTTGCGCGGCAAGCGCGACTCGAGACCGGTGAGCAGCTCGTACGGCGAGAGATCGCCGTCGCGCGCCACCGATGCCACGTCGCGCACCTGGTCGCCGTCGCGGCCAATCAACGTGACCACGTCGCCCACATCGCAGGGCGCTTGGGTCACGTCGATCATTGTCATGTCCATCGTGACCACGCCGACAACCGGCGCGCAGTATCCGTCCACCAAGGCTTGCGCGCGGTTGCCCAGGACGCGTCGGTATCCGTCGGCGTAGCCCACGGGCACGGTCGCGATGCGACGAACACCGTGCGCGCGATAGGTCGCGCCGTAGCTCACCGTGTCGCCATCCTCGAGCGTGTGCATCTCGACGACGCGTGCGCGGAGACTGGCCACGGGCTCGGGCTGCACGAGCGCGCGCGGTCCACTGCCAACGCCATAGAGAAAAATGCCGGGGCGTGCAAGCGACCAACGCGATTTCACGGTGCGTGCGAGCGCAGCCGAGTTTTCCGTGTGCACCAGGTCCGGCCGCGCGGGCAGTTGGGCAACGGCCTTCTCGAATCGGCGCTCCTGCTCGGCAAGCGAGCCGTCGTCCAGATCGGCCGAATGAAAGTGCGTGAACGCACCCTGTGGCGGCGCCGCCTGCAGCAGCGGGCGCAAGCGATCCACCTCATCCCAATGGACGCCCGCGCGATGGATGCCGGTGTCTACGGCCAAGTGCCAGTCCTCGCGACCGGCGCCCAGGGCGCGCCATGCCTCGATCTGCCGGGCGGTGCCGAGCGCCGGCGTTAGGCGGGCGGCGCGCAGATCGGCGAGCTCATCGGGGAGCGTTGGCGTGAACACGATGATGGGCCGCGTTACACCTGCGTCGCGCAGCTCGCGTCCTTCCTCCAGCGTGGCGACGCCGAATCCCCACGGCGACAGAGTCTCGAGCGCGCGCACCGCGGCCACGGCACCAATCCCGTACGCGTCGGCCTTGACCATCGGGAGGAGCGCGGTGGCGCGGGCGGCCATCGCGGCCCCATTGCGGCGTAACGCGCCTAGATCGATCTCGACCCAGGCGCGTGTCATCGACTCTCGCGTTGACGCATCATCGTTGGGGCGGGTAGTATACCGGCCCGGGAGGAGCGATGCAAGACAAACCAACACTTGAAGATGCGCTCGCGCTCATGCGCGATCTCCGCGCGCGATGCGAGTGGGATCGCGCGCAAACGCACCAGTCCTTGAGACCGTACCTGATCGAGGAATCGCACGAGCTCGACGACGCGCTGCGCACCGGCGAGGTGTCCGCGATGCGCGAAGAGTTAGGCGACGTCTTGCTCCAGGTTCTGTTCCATTCCGTGCTTGCCGAAGAGGCCGGCGCGTTCGACGCGCACGAGGTTGCGGCCGCATTGATCGACAAGATGAAGCGGCGTCATCCGCACTTGTACGGCGGTGGTCCCAAGGAGCGCTGGGAGACGATGAAGGCACGCACGCGCACGTCGCTCACCGAAGGATTGCCGTCGGGACTGCCGGCACTTCATCGCGCCCAACGCCTGCAAGATCGCGCCGCGGGTGTCGGCTTCGACTGGCCGGATGTCGAGGGCCCGGCGCTCAAGGTGGAAGAGGAGCTGTCCGAGGTGCGCGAGCAGCTCGCGCGTCCGTCGAGCGACGCGGCACGCGATGCACTCGAGGACGAGCTCGGCGATCTATTGTTCGCCGTCGTGAACCTGTGCCGCCGCGCGAACGTGCACGCCGCGGTGGCGTTGGACCGCGCCAACGGGAAGTTCGTGAGGCGGTTCGAGGCGATGGAGTTGCTGGCGGGAGAGCGTGGAACGGGCCTCGCGTCGCTCGACGCGAAGGCCATGGACGACTTGTGGAACGAGGTGAAGCGAGGGGAGGTAAAGTGAGAGTCCGTAAGACGGTAGCAAGAAACACTTAAGGGGGAAGCGCGCGCTGGCGCGCGCTTAGGGACCGGGGAACGGGGATAAGGGGAGGAACAACATCGATGGCACGCACGCCGTTCTACCTCTCCCCGTTCCCCAAGCGACAGCGCTTCCCTAAGCGCGCGCAAGCGCGCGCTTCCCTGACTCACGGCTTCCCTGATTCACGGCCTCAACCGGTTCATGAGCCGCGGAAACGCCACCGCTTCTCTCAAATGCGGCAAGCCACAGATCCACGCCACTGTCCGCTCCAAGCCGAGTCCGAATCCCGAGTGCACGAACGTCCCGTACCGACGTAGATCCAAGTACCATCCATACGCGTCCTCGGGCAGTTTCTCGGCGCGAATTCGCGCTAGCAGGCGCTCGTAGTCATCCTCGCGCTGGCTGCCACCGATGATCTCGCCGTAGCCTTCCGGCGCGAGCAGGTCGTCGCACAGAACGGTGCGCGGGTCGGCGGGGTTCTCCTTCATGTAGAACGCCTTCGCCTCACGCGGATAGTTCATCACGAAGACCGGCTTGTCGTACTCCTCGACGATGAGCGATTCGTCTTCGGCGCCCAGGTCATCGCCCCAGACGGTAGTGCTTCCCTTGCGTTTGAGCAGCGAGATGGCGTCGCCGTAATCGAGACGCACGAATGGGGGCGTGACGCGTTCGAGCGGCGCGGTGTCGCGCTCCAGGATCTGGAGATCGGCTGCGCAGCGGTCGAGCGCGCGGCGGACGAGGTACGAGACGAAGTCTTCCTGGAGCCGCATGTTGTCGTCGGAATCGTTCCATGCGACTTCCGGCTCGATCATCCAGAACTCGGTGAGGTGTCGGCGGGTTTTTGATTTCTCGGCGCGGAACGTTGGGCCGAACGTGTAGATGCGTCCGAACGCCGCCGCGGCTGCTTCGCCGTACAGCTGTCCCGTTTGGGCGAGGTACGCGTTGCCCTCGTCGAAGTACTCGGTGGAAAAGAGTCCCGCTCGCTCACCGATCGCTGCGGTGAGAATGGGCGTGTCCACGCGGAGGAAGCCACGTGCGTAGAAGAAGTCGTGGATCGCTTGCTCGACCTCGTTGCGGACGCGCGCGATGGCGCGCTGACGCGGCGACCGCAGCCAGAAGTGTCGATTGTCGAGGAGAAAATCGATGCCGTGTTCTTTCGGCTGGATCGGATAGTCGAGTGCACTCTCGCCCAAGATCTCGAGACCAGTGACGGCCATCTCGAGTCCGCCGGGCGATCGTTCCTCGGTGTGCACCTCGCCGGTCATGGCGACCGAGGTCTCTATGGTTAGCGCCGCGAAACGTTCCCAGACCGCGGGTTCGATTTGCGTTTTGACGAGGACACCCTGAATCTGTCCAGTGCCATCGCGCATCACGACGAACGCGATTTTTCCGGACGAGCGCAAATGGGTTACCCATCCGCGCACGGTGACAGTGTGGCCGACGTGCTGTTTCAGCTCGTCAATGCGGGGAGTGCTCAATGTCATTGAAACGGTTAGAGTTACGGCGAAGGATCGGCAAGCTACGAACGACTGACACAAGTGTCAACTTATCACTGAATTCGCTGAGTTTTGCCGCTAGCATGCGTGGTCGCGCAGGTTTACGATGGAGACAAGTGCATGACTCGCGGCGATGATGCGCGCGTGTGCACTGCGAGGGCGTTCGCACGCAGTGCGTGGCGGCGCGACTCCGGCACGCAGCATGCCGCAGGGTGTATGACCGATCGGTGGCGTCGGCGGCTCGTGCGACGCTCGAACACGTTCATCACGATCCCGGCTGCGACGACGGCCGGCACGGAAGACATTCAGACATTCATGCCGCGACGTTTCACTGAACAGCGGCTCTGCTGCGACGGTGATGGCAGCCTGCGCGCAGAAGCGTGCCCATGTGATCCGGCCGTTCCGGATCCACGCCCAACTCCACTGACCGACCGGTCGCGCCTGTGAGCATTCGCTCGAAGTTAGGCGCGGGCCTCGTGGCCATCGCGCTCGTGTTGCTGGTGCCGTTGCTCCTGGCGCTGCAATCGCTGGAGAAGCTGCACTCGTTCACCACGGTGCTGCAGAAGCGCGAATTTGCCGCGTCGCTCCTCCTCAACCGGATGCGCGCCGGAACCGACGAGCTGCGGCGTCTCGATCTCTCACTCGTGTTCCTGCACCAACCGCAGATCCGCGCGTCGATGGACTCGCAGCTCACGGTCCTCTCGGCAACCTCGGACTCGCTGGCGCACCTGGGCATGCAGGCGGCGTCCACGAAGATCGGGATCGCCGTGACGCAAGTCGCGTCGTTCGTCCCCAGCGAATACAACGCGGCGGCAGCGGGACAGGCCAAGATCGCCGACTCGGTGTCGACGCAGCATCTGATTCCGGCGATCGCGGCCACCGAGCGCGAGCTGACATCCGCCGAGGGCGTGTTGCGCGATCGATCGAGCCGGCTCGTCGCCGCCGCCACCGCCGAGACCGAGCAGGCGCGGAACGCGGCTGCGTTAGGCCTGGCGGTCGCGGCGACGCTCGCGCTCATCATATCGATCATGCTGTGGCGCACCATCGGCGG
>JANWIK010000196.1 GCA_025449955.1 Gemmatimonadaceae bacterium | reverse complement strand
GGTGAACGCCTGCCGTGTACAGCGTTGCAATTCGCGCGCAGGCGCCTCCGCCGGCGGCACGATCACCGTGACGGCGGAGTCGGCAATGTATCCATCGAGCTCGAGCGTCACGTCCAACTTCACGACGTCGCCGCCCGTGAGGACGCGCGGGCCGGGAATGCCGTGCACGATCTCATCGTTCACGCTGATGCACGTGAAGCCCGGGAAGTCGTACGCGAGCTGCGGCGCCGAGCGCGCGCCCTGGGCGCGCGCGAAGCGTGCAGCGATGTCGTCGAGTGCGCCGGTGGTGACACCGGGCCGCACGGCGGCGCGCATGGTCTCGAGCGTGCGCGCGACGAGATGTCCGGCGCGCTGGAGACCGGCGAGGTCAGTGGCGGATTGGATGGTCACAAGATAAGGGAAGCGCGCGCCCGCGCGCGCTTACCCGCGCTTGAAGTACTGCACCGCCCGCTCGTGGCGCTCGGCCGCGGCGCGCGACTTGAACGTGCCCAGGTTGCGGCGTTTGCCGGTGCTCGGATTTTTCTTGCGCGAGTAGAGACGATACTCGCCGGATTTGAGTTTGCGAATCATCACGTCCTCCCGGCCGCGCGGGTCTTGTCGTGGTGCCAGAGCACGATCGCGAGGAGGATCGCGCCCACCGAGACGCCCGCATCGGCCACGTTGAAGGTCCAGAAATGCCAGGTGCCGAACCGGACGTCGATGAAGTCCACGACGCCGCGCGCCGACCGCAAGCGGTCGATGAGGTTGCCTAACGCGCCACCGGACACCAGGCCCAACGCGGTCGCGAGCCACACGTCCGACGCGGCGGCGCGCCGGTACATGCCGTACAGCACCACCAACGCGATCAGCACCACCGCCACCAGCACGCCGCGCGCCGCGAGCCCGCGGCCGACTTCAATTCCAAATGCCGTGCCCGGATTGTACGTGAGCGTCAACTGCACGATGGTGCCGAGCAGCGGATGCGCGATGTGCGCGGGCTCGAGGTACGACACAGCCAACGATTTCGTGACGAAGTCGGCGGCGACCACGAACACGGCGAGCGGCCAGTACGCGAGCGCCTTGCGCGACATGCCGGACGCGGGCGCGCCGTCTCCCACAGGCGCCGCTCCTAACGAATGGTCCGCGCTCACGCGAGGCCGATGTAATGGCACCCGCCTTCCTCGGCGCGGGTCACACCGAAGATCCCCGACGGGACGAGCGTCACTCCCGGCACGAGCGAGCGTTTGAGCTCGGCCATGACAGTGTCCATGGGCTGCTTGGTCTTGTCCGCGAGCATCCCGGCCGCTGCGCCGAGCGCCAGGTTGCAGCAGAGCACGATCGCGCCGCGCGCAATGAGGGTATCGAGCGACGCCGTCGGGTCCGTCAGCGCATATGCGTCGTTGGGCTTGACGCCGACGAACGGGTTTCGCTTTGCGTTCTTGCCCGTGGTCGGATCCTTGAGCTTGGTCCGATCGGCGAGGTAGTCGTAGCGCGCCCAGGTATCGTTGCCGAGCACGATCGGGATTCCTTTGTGGCGGACGACGATCACGACGTTGATGTCTTTGTCGGTCGTGCCGTACACCTCGTGAAAGCCATCGAGGTACAGCCCCGCTTTGTTGAGCGCCTCACCGTCGGCAACGGCGGGCGAGTCGAACACCTGACGGTGCGTCGCGGTCAGCTTGTCGGCCCACGAGAGATCCCACGGGCCGCGCGGCGCCGGCGTCGTATCGGCGCGTGCGCGCGCATCCGCGAGACCGTTGGGCAATTGGCTCGCGGCGGCACGCGACGGGCGGGCGAGACCGCCCGCGGTCAACGCGACGGCGGCCGTCGCCAGTTGGGCGAGGAAGCCGCGGCGCGGCGCCGTGGGTGGTACGTCGACTGGCTCGCGAGGGTGTGGCATGGTCTCGTTCCGAGTAAAGGAATCCGAACGCGCGGCTGACACAGAAATACTAGGCGGAACGCGAAAGGGGGAAGAGTACAGGAGCAACGTGGTGCGTTGCGCCTGTTCTCTTCCCCCCCGATAGTCGTGCGAAAACCCGTGCTTACTTCTTCGACCCTTTCCGCGTGGAACGGAGCTCGCGAAGGAGCCGGTCCATGACGCTCGTGGTTGATTCGCGCGAGTGCTTCTTCTCGCGATCGAGGAAGGCGCGTGCCGCCTTGCTCACCCAGATCGTGGTCTGGTCCTCCCGATACTCACGATAGCGATCCCGCGTGGGCATGAAATGAACCCCTCGGTGTAAGGGTGAAATGGTAAACCAGCCGCTTCGCGGTACGTCGACGACGACCGCCCAACGTCTGAACATGCAAGCTCGAGGTCCGATCGCGCCGACTGTGTTAGCGCGCCGTCCCTCCGCGATGAACGGGGAGCCCTGATCGTGCGAGGCTCGCCTCGTCATCGTCCTGCAGCGAGAGCGAACCGACTCCCGCATCCGACTCGACCGACAACATCAACGCGCCACCGCGATAAACCGCTGGGTCTCGCACGGCCGTTGGTCCTTCGGTCCCGCCCAACAATCCATTCGGCAGCATCGCCTGCAGGACGGCGGCCGATTCTCCGGTGAGCATCCACCGGTCGCCCGCGCTCGCCACACGGCGCCGGAACGGCGCCAGCAACTCATCCAGCTCGGCCCACGACGTGTCCGGCACATAGGGCGGCCCGAGAAAGCCCAACGTGAATTCGTCGGCGCCGCGCGTCATGCACCACTCGAGGATCCGCCAGCTCGCCGCCGCCGTGTAGTCGTCTCGATGCAGCGTCAGCATCGATGCCGCTCCGGCCCTGGCGGTGCTCCGCGTCCGGCGGTCCGCCACCGCCGCCTAACTGACCGGCTCGTCTCGATGCCCATCATCAGGCCTGCCGCGGACCACGCGGGTGACACGGCGCACCGCGCATCACATCGATGCGTCGCATCGTGTTCGCGCAGTATAACATCTTTCCTTAGAATGTCGAGAGGGAGAGTGCAAACCGTGTTCCGACGCATCCCTAACGGGACGATCACGTCGACAATCGTTCGCCCAACGGTGCGCGCGCGCGCGTCGGCGCGCGTGTCCCGAGAGTGGCCGGCGCCAAAGGCGACCAGGTGTTCCTCGTCCCCAAAATGCCATCGGGCTCCGAAAAAACTGCATTGGCGTCCCGTTGGGCGGCGTGGACATCTGCCCAACGCAACGCGCGACGCCCCGGGAATCCGATGCGCGGCCTCTGGCGCCGCGCACTCGCCTAGCCTCGCGCGATGAGCACGGCGCCGAGCACGCCGAACGCGTACATCAAGGCGACGGCCTGCCAGGCCTGCGTGATCAGCGGCCGCGCGTCCTCGCGATAGAGCCGCCGTCGCCAGCGAAACGGCACGATGAAATACGCCGATGCGGGCACGTCAGGCCTGCGAAAAGATTGAAGCTTGAAGTCGAGCTGCCACATGCGCACGGCGTGAAATGCCGCGGCCAGGATCGCGACCCAGCCCAACACGTGCATCCACCACATCGAGCGCCGCCATAGGAGAATTTCCGGGACCGGCGCGTGAAGAAACATTTGCCGCCGGTCCGTTAGTCCACCGCGCACGAGCACCCAACCGACCCTCCAATCCCGTGCCCGTCGCCCCGAGATGGGTCGAATCACGTCAAGATTGCTCAATGCGCGGACCGCCGGCCGCTCAGTGCAACGGTCGAATCTTGATGTTGCGCAGCGCCAGCAATCCGGGATGATCGCCCTGTATCGCGATCAGTCCGCGCTTCGCCATCCCGTAATGCGCGTAAGGCGAGAACTTGCTCTGCTTCACCTTCGCCGTCCACTCCCGACTCCAGAGCTCGTAGCTCACCATCTTGGTGCCGTTGAGCCAGTGCTCCACGTGCGCGCCCTTCACGATGAGGCGCGCCGTGTTCCACTCGCCGGCCGGCTTCACGATGCCGGCCGGCGCCGGATACAGCGCGTAGTCGGATCCGGCTGCCGTTAGACGGCTCTTACCATCGGGCGCGTTCGCGTCATCCAAGAGTTGGAACTCGGGTGCGCTCCAATACACGTGGTCGTACTCTTCGGTGCCGCGATAAAAGATCCCGCTGTTGCCGCCGCTGCCGATTTTCCAGTCGACGTCGAGCTCGAAGTCGCCGTATTGGCCCGTCGTCACGATGTCCCCGGTTTCGGTGCTCTTGGTGAGCGTGCCATCCACGACGGACCAACCGGCGGGCATCGCCTGCTGCTTGTAGCCGCGCCATCCGCTCATCGTGTGTCCGTCGAACAGGAGCGACCATCCCTCGGCCGTCTCCTTCGGGGTTAGCGTGTTAGGCGTGGACTGGGCGGTCGCGGGTCCGGCCGCGACAAGGGCGATGGCGAGCGCGGACACACACCGTCCGATTCGGCGGTACACCATGGACAACCTCGATTGGTCGTGGTCAACGGAGAGAACGTCGTCGGCCGTACCATATCCTGCGTGACGCGGCGGTCGCAACCCGCACGAAGCGTTGGGCAGACGCGAGACGCGGATCTCGTCTCGGTCCGGCCGGCGCGCCGCGCTCGCTACGTTCTGTGACAGTGATAGATGTCGCCCGCGCTCGCGGTGAGGCCCATGCGCGCCGCGTCTCCCGCGCCGACGAGCTGCGACACCGTCGCGACCGTCACGCCGAGTCCTGCCTCCTCGAGGCGATCGACGAAGTCGGGACCGTAGCGCCGCACGTGATCGTGCTGCCCGAACAGTCGTTCGCGCTCGCGCGGGTCGGTGATCGACGGATCTTCGATCGTGCGCTCCGATGTGATCGGCACGAGGATCATCGCCCAACCGTCGCGCCTCAAGACGCGGCGCATCTCGGCCATGGCGCGGCGGTCGTCCGGCACGTGCTCGAGCACGTGGCTGCAGTACACGACGTCGAAGGAATCGTCGCGATGCGGAATACGCTCGAGATCGATCGACTCGGCCACGAATTGCGGGCGGAGATCCGCGGTGATGTAGCCCGATCCGATGCGCTCGGCGAATCGACCGGCGAAGCAGGCCTCCGGGGCGATGTGCAGCACGCGCTTGGGCCGCCTGTCGAACAAATCGGTGCGTTGGGCGAGATACAACCACGCGAACCGATGGCGCTCGAGCGAGCCGCACGACGGACAGCGCGCGTCATCGCGCGGCACCAGGCCGTACGCGAGGAATCGGCGCGCCGAGTGTCCGCAGACCGGGCACTCTCGTCGCGTGCCGGCGTAGAACGCGCGGCGCACGAGCGTGCGCGAGGCGTCCGCCCACGCGCGCGCGGCGCGCCGCATGCGCGACGCCACGCGGCGCATCGTCGATCGGCGCACCGGCATGATCCCTCCTCGACGGCTGAGTCTACGCGCTGCGATCGCCTGGACAGGTCGGCGATCACTCTCGCATGGATGCCCGTCTCGAGGCCGCCGAGGCAAGCTCTGCCGTAGCGCCGCAAGCGTTAGTCACCAGACTGCTCGGGCGGAGGCGCGCTGCGCGCCGGCTGCTTGGCCGCGGCAGGCGTTTGGGATTCCTGCGCGTGGCGCTCGGAGAGCAGCTTGGTGGTGAAGCGTTGCGCTTCGGAGATGCGTTCGACTTCGATCGCGATCGCGTCCACGGCCTGCTCGAGACGCTTGAGCCGGTCATCTTCGAGCGGCGTGGATTGCTGCGGCTCGCGCTTGCGGAGCTGGTTGCCGCCGAACCCCGCGACGAGGACGACGACGGCAATGATGGCGAGCAGTGTGATCACGTTCGAACTCGACGGCGTCAGGGTTCAGGACGCGGAACAGACGCCCCCGGGGCTGCGCGTGGCAGTCTCATGGCTCCCTACGACCAGGCGGCCGCGGGTGTTTCGCCCGCGGCCGCCCATCGCACACGCCGCCCGTTAGTCAGATCGCAGCGCCTGCATGGGATCGGCGCGCGCGGCGCGACGGGCCGGGAGGAAGCTCGCGAGCGCGGCGACCGCCAGGAGCACCGTCGCGACGCCGGCGAACACCCATGGATCGCGCGGCGATTCGTGGAAGAGGAGCGGCTCGACCCACCGCGCGACGAACAAGGCAATGCCGGCGCCGATCGCCACGCCCGCCACGGTCAGCTGCAGTGCTTCACGCACCACGAGCCGCGCCAGGTCCCGCATCCCCGCGCCTAACGCAGCGCGGACGCCCAGCTCGTGCGTCCGTTGGGCGACGTTGTACGCGATCACGCTGTAGAGGCCGATCGCCGCCAGCACGAGCGCCAAGATGCCGAACACGACGAACATCGTGGCGCCCAATCGCCACGACTGCGTTTCGCTGCCCAACACCTGCGTGAGCGGCGTGACCGTGACGTACGATGCGCCCGGCATCACGGTTTGCACCTGGCGGCGGATCGTCTCCTTGGTTTGCTCCGGCGACCCGAGCGTTCGTACGAACAGGCCGCCCATGTCGGGATGGTACTGCGCTATCGAGAGGTAGTAGTAGAGGCCCGGATCGTTGTCGAGCTGGCGTTCTTTGATGTTCTCGGCGATGCCGACCACGTACGTGCACGGCAGCGTGTCCGCGCCGACCTTCACGCACTGGCCGATCGCATTGCGGCCGGGCCAGAGCGTGTTGGCCATGCTCTGGCTCACGACCATCGCGCGCGGCGCGCCATCGCGATCGGCGTCGGTGATCCCGCG
>JANWIK010000195.1 GCA_025449955.1 Gemmatimonadaceae bacterium | reverse complement strand
TAGGCACGATCCACCTCGTGGTGGTGGATCCGGGCGTCGGGACGTCGCGCGCGGCGCTGGCCGTGGAAAGCGACGGCCAGTTTCTGGTCGGGCCCGACAACGGCGTGTTGTCGCCGGCGCTCCTCAGATCGGACGTGCGCGTCGTGGAGCTGGTCATCCCGGCGCAGGCGTCGGCGACATTCCACGGCCGCGACGTCTTCGCGCCGGCGGCGGCGCGCCTGGCGAGCGGAACGCCGATCGAGGCGTTAGGCACGACGTTCGACACGCCGGTGGTGCGCCGCACCCCGGAGGCCAAACGACTCGCCGACGGCTCGGTGGCGGGCGAGGTGATCATGGTCGACCGGTTCGGCAACCTCATCACCAATCTCGTGGCGCCGCGCGGCGGGTCGGTGGTGCTCGGCGACCGCGTGGTGCCGATCGTCCGGTCGTATGGCGACGTGCCCGCGGGCGATGTGGTGGCGCTGGTGGGGTCGTCGGGCCTGCTCGAGATCGCGGTGCGGGACGGCAGCGCCGGCGATTCGTTCCACGTGGCGCGCGGCGCGGCGGTGGTGCTGCGGCCGGCGCCGGCCTGACCGGCTTCCGTTAGTCCCGGGTGATCTCGAGCCCGGCCAGCGTGGCCGTGGCGTCGATCACCACTTTGCGGATCGCGGTGCCCCAGTTGGACGAGTAATACGCCCCGTCGCGCGAGATGAGGTCCGGCGCGTCCAGGCTGCCCAGCGTCTTGGAGACGCGGGCTTCGATGCCGACGTCGTCCGGCACGTGCAGCGTGATCCCGCCTAACGCTGCGCGCACCGTGAGGTTCATGGTGCCCGACCACGCGCCGCCCAGGTCCAGCTCGGCGCCGCCGACTCCCGTGGTCACCGTCACCTTGGATGCGTGGGCGTTCCCCAACGACTTGACGGTGAGGCCGGCCGCGCCAATGTCGAGCTCGAGCACAGACATCGGCACCGGATTCGGCGTCCCGAACGTGACGGTGGTCTGGCTGGCCCCGCTCTCGAGCTGCAGGCGGCGCACGGCCAGATTCGACAGGTCGAGCGTCGCGTCGCACGCGCCTAACGAAAGCGACAGATCGAGCGGGACGCCGCGCGCCAGGCCGACCGTGAGGTCGGTGCCGTTGCGGTCGTCGCCCGGGGCATTGAGGTGCAGGCCGCCGCGCTTCATGTCGAGAGAAAAGGGATGCCCGATCGCGCTGTCCGAGCGGATCGTCAACAGACCGGTGGACGCGTCGTACTTGTGCATCGGGCGCACGCGGCCGGCGTCGTAGCGCAGGTCCACGTCGTACAGGAGCGGCTCGGTTGCGGCCGCCAGATTGAACGTGCCAGCGCCGAAGTACACTTGCACGTGCAGCGAGTCGGCCGATCCACGCTGGCGCGACGCGCTCATCGTGCGCCAGATCTGCGCGTGCACCGCAGGGGCGTTGGTGGCGGCCAGCGAAAAGGCGATCGCGCCCAGCGACACAATTCTGCGGCGGATTGCCACTAGTGTTGCACCGAGCGAGGCGGCGGTGTGGGACGGCGCGCCGCGGCGACACCCGACACGGGCGTCGGCGTTTGCCAACCGGCATCGGGAATCGTTGGCGTCGGGACTTGCGGCGGCGGTGTGCGACCCGGCGCGCGCGTTCCGCCGCGCGACGCCAGTGTGGCGCCGAAGCCGACGGTCACCGCCACCCACGTGACCATAGCGGCCACGAGCCGGAGCAATGCGCCCAGCCACCCCGCCCACGACAGCAGGCCGCCCACCATCCACAACACGAAATACAGCGAGAGGCCGATCAACAGGCACTGTACCACCGGCGGCGGCGTGTACGGCGACACCGCTCCGCGCCAGCGCATCGCGGCTTCGCCGGTCACGTACGACATCGCAATGAAGCCGAGCGCCAGCGCGCCGACGCCGCCGAGCACGAAGCCGACGATCGCGAACGGAATGAGCAGGATCCCGATGATCGTGATGCACAATGCGACGATGCACACGACCAGCGCCGGCAAGAGCGCGATCTGCCCAACGACGCCATACAGGAACGAGCGCGAAAAGTCATCGCGGATGCGCTCGGCGATGGTTTCGAGGTTGCCGCGCGCGAACAGCGCGGCGAAGAGCCCGATGACCGCGAGCACGAGATACCAGCCGACGGCGAGCGACACCGACCGCTTGGTCACCTGCGCCGGCGTCCGCGGCGCGTTGCTGACTAACGGACCAACTGTGAGCGCCGAGAGCGACCGCATTTCCCCTTGGACCGTCCCACCATCGAGCTGCACGTGTCCGCCGAGCGACACCGCGTCGCCGCGCACCGTACCGCCCGAGTGTACAACGACATCGCCATCGATCGCGACGGCGTTTCCCGTGACCGTGCCGCGGATGTCCAGCGGACCATGCCACGCCCCGATCGACCCGTTGACGGTGTTCCCGGCGGCGACGGTTTGCGCGCCTGGCTGAACCGACGACCGCGCAATGACGACGCCGTTGGCGTCGCGGCCCAAGGAGTCGACCACGGCCGCGATCGAATCGCTCGCCGAGAAGGTCGTGGTTTGGCGATGCGTGGGTTGGGCGGCGCCGGTCGTGAACACGGCAACGGTGAGCGCGAGAGTCAGGGACGCGGCGCGCGAGTGGAGCGGACGAGAAGACATGGTCGGCCTAACGGCGGCGCGGGCCGGCGACCACCGCGCGCATGGCGCGGGCGGTGAACGCGGCAAACAGCAACAAGACCGTGAGCGCGACCCAGAGACCGACGGCGCCGCTCGTGCGGAACGCGTGCACGGCGGTGCTGCCGAAGAGCGTCGCGACGACGTCGCCGATTCCGCTGCCGACCGCGGCGCGAACGCGGCCGACCGCCATGTCGATCGCGAAGATCACCGCGTCGAGGCGGGTGAGCAACCAGAGCGAGACCGCCGTGAGCACGACGGCGGCGCTGCCGAGGCCCGTCCACGCGAATGCGCGCGCGGTGCGCGTGCGCGGCATCCACCCGCGCAGCGTGTCGAGCGCCGCGACGTGCCACGGCACGAACACCTGCACCTGCTCGAGCACGCGATCCGCAAACACCGCTGACGGGGTGAGGTGCGGAAGGTGCTCGAGCTGGCGGACCAGCGCACGCGCCTGGTCGAGCTCGGCGCGGCACTCGGCGCAAGCCCGAAGGTGCAGCTTGAGCGGCGCCGTCCCAAACCCGACGTCGCCGTCCAACAACTGGTCGATTTCTTCTGGTAACAGGTGTCTATCCACGGGACCTCCACCATGTCGTACGTCGCACTGTGCCAGAGGGTTTCATGTCACATCCGCAGGTGTCCCAAGGCGTCCCGGAGCTCGTGCCGGGCGCGATGGATGTAGGTTTTGACCGTCCCGAGGGGCAAGTCGAGGGTGGCAGCTATTTCCTCGTAGGACCGGCCCTCCACGTGCCGTAACAGAATGCACGAGCGATACTCGGGCCTGAGGTGCGCGATGGCACGTTCGATGGCGCTTCCGAGCTCTCGGGATTCGATTTCTTCGAGGGGCGATTCGTCGTGCGACCGCACGTCGACCGAGGTGGCTTCCGCTTCGGCCGTGGTGGCCGCGTGGGGAGAGCCTTCTATGCTGATGGTGTCGAGCTGGCGCTTGCGGAGATGGTCGATCGTGAGGTTGTTCGCGATCTTGAACAGCCAACTCGAGAACTTGAACTCCGGACGATAGCGATCGATGTGATTCAGGACGCGAACGAACGTGTCTTGCGCGAGGTCTTCGGCCGTTTCACGGTCGCGGACCATGCGGAAGATGAGCGAGAAGACAGGCCGTTCGTAGCGGTGGACGAGCTCCCGAAACGCCGCCTCGCGTCCTTCCTTGGCGAGGGTTGCGACATCGGCATCTGGGAGCGTCGAGAGATCGTAGGAAGACGGCAACTCGATCGGGAGCGAGACGGTCAACCAGCCGATGCTCGCGCAAGTTAGCGTACCGGGCGCCGGGCAACCAGCGTCGCGCTTGCGCGAGCTTTCGCTGCGGACCAAGTTTTCATGAATGTCTGCTGTCGACACGGAACGGCGCGAAGCGCTCGAAGCAGCGGGCGCGGGGCGCAGTGTGGCGGAAGTGGGGGATCGCACGGGCGCGGAATCCAGCGCCGCGGTGAAGCGCCGATACGTGCGGCGAATGTTCTCGGAGATCGCTCCCACCTACGATCTCCTCAATCGGCTGCTCTCGTTCAACATCGATGGCCGCTGGCGGCGGCGTGCTATCGACATGCTCGGTTGGGAGCGTCGTCCGCGCGGCGTGTACCTGGACGCGTGCGCGGGGACGCTCGACATGAGCGCGGAGCTGTCGCGTCGTCCCGGGTTCCAGGGTACGGTCGTCGCGGCCGACTTCGCCGAGGCGATGCTGCGCGCCGGGCGTCCCAAGGGTGGCGCCGCGGTCCAGGCGGTGGTGGCCGACGCGCTCGAGCTTCCGTTAGGCAACGATTCCGTGGACGGCGCGATGGTGGGGTTCGGCGTGCGAAACTTCGCCGACATCGACGTGGGACTACGGGAGCTCGCGCGTGTGCTCAAGCCCGGCGCGCGCCTCGTGGTGCTCGACTGCTCGGCCCCGCCCTCGCGGGTGGTACGCATGGTTTATCAGGTGTACTTCCGGCAGCTGCTTCCACTCGTGGGGCGCATCGTGAGCGGACATCGCACCGCCTATCGCTACCTGCCCGAATCGGTGGCGCATTTCCCGCCGGCGCCGGAATTGGCGGCGCGTCTCGAGCGTGCCGGGCTGGAGCGCGTGACCTACGAGACGCTCACGTTCGGCGTGACGGCCGTGCACTGCGCCGAGCGCCCGGCGGCGGGATCCAGGTGAGCCTCGATTCGTTAGGCGCGTTCATCGCGGCGCTCGACCACGCGGGCGAGCTGGTGCGCGTGGCCGCGCCGGTGCACGTCGACCTCGAGGTGTGCGCCATCGCCGACCGGGTGATGAAGAGTCCGGGCGGCGGCAAGGCGCTGCTCTTCGAGCACGTGCTGCTCCGCGACGGCTCGCGCTCGGCCTATCCCGTGGCCATCAACCTGTTCGGGTCGATGCGCCGCATGGCGATGTCGTTAGGCGTGGAGGATCTCGACGCGATCGGCGCGCGCATCACCGAGCTGCTCGAGCTCAAGGTGCCCGAAGGCTTGTTGGGCAAGTTGTCGCTGCTGCCGCGGCTGCTCGAGGTGGGCAAGTTCCCGCCGCGCGTTCGCGGCGGCTCGCCGCCCTGCCAGGTCATCGTGTGGCGCGGCGACGAGATCGATCTGCATCGCCTGCCGGTCATCACGTGCTGGCCCGAAGACGGCGGTCCGTACATCACGCTGCCGATGGTGATCTCGCGCGATCCGGTACGCGGCATCCGCAACGTGGGCATGTATCGCGTGCAGCAGCTCGGCTCGCGCACGCTGGCGATGCACTGGCAGCGCCACAAGGTGGGCGCCGCGCACTGGCGCACGATGGCCGAGCGCGGCGAGACGATGCCGGTGTGCATCGCGATCGGCGCCGACCCGGCGTCGGTCTACGCGGCGTCGGCGCCGCTGCCGCCGACGGTCGATGAGTTTCTCTTCGCCGGGTTTCTTCGCCGCGAGCCGGTGGCGCTCGCGAAAGCCGTGACGTGCGATCTGGAGGTGCCGGCGGAGGCGGAGATCGTGATCGAAGGGTACATCGACCCGCGCGAGCCGTTAGTCACTGAAGGACCGTTCGGCGATCACACGGGATTCTACTCGTTGGCCGATCTGTATCCGTGCGTGCACGTCACGGCGGTGACGATGCGCGAGAATCCGGTGTACGCGACGACCATCGTCGGGCGGCCCCCCATGGAAGATTTCTATCTCGGCCATGCGACCGAGCGCATCTTCCTGCCGCTGCTCAAGCTCACGATCCCGGAGATCGTCGATTATCACATGCCGGCGGAAGGCATCTTCCACAACCTCGTGTTCGTGTCCATCGACAAGCAGTATCCGGGGCATGCGCACAAGGTGATGAACGCGATGTGGGGGCAGGGGCTGATGGCGCTGGCCAAGCTCCTGGTGATCGTGGACAAGGATGTGAACGTGCGCGATCCGCAGGAGGCGTGGTGGGTGGCGCTCAACAATCTGGATCCCGAGCGCGACGCGCGATTCACGATGGGTCCGATCGACGTGCTGGACCATTCGAGTCGCGCGTTCACGTACGGATCGAAGATGGGGCTGGACGCGACGCGGAAATGGCCCGAGGAAGGATTCGAGCGGCCATGGCCTGGCCGCGTGGTGATGGACCCCGCGACGGACGCCCGAGTCCGCGCGCGTTGGGCGGAGTTCGGCATCCCGCTCGGCGCATGAGCGGCCCGTTACGCGTGCGACGGATCGCGCGGGGGCGGGCGTGAGCGACACGGCTCCCGTGCGCGAAGGACAGACGTTCGCCGGCGTGTCGCGGCTCACGCGATACATCAACCTCGTCAAGCTGCCGCACACGCTGTTCGCGATGCCGTTCGCGCTCGTGGGTGTGGTGCTCGCGAGCTACGCGCAGCCGGTCACATGGCGGGTGGTGGGATGGGTGGCGGTGGCGTTCACCGCGGCGCGATTCGCGGCGATGGGATTCAATCGCATCGCCGACCGCCGGCTGGACGCGGCGAATCCGCGCACGGCGAATCGCGAGATTCCGGTGGGTGCGATCGGCGTCGGCGAAGCCGCCGCCGCGGTGACCGTGGCGTCGGCGGTGTTCGTGGTGGCCGCCTGGCGGCTCAACCCGTTGTGCTTCGCGCTGTCGCCGGTTGCGTTAGGCTGGGTGCTCTTCTACAGCTATACCAAGCGCTTCACCCACTTTGCCCACCTGGTGCTCGGACTCGGCACCGGCATCGCGCCCGTGGGCGGGTATCTCGCGCTCACCGGCGCCTGGAGCCGGCCGTGGTGGGCGCTGGTGCTGCTCGCGGCCGCGGTCATGGGATGGGTGGGCGGTTTCGACATCCTGTACGCATTGCAGGACGTCGGATTCGACCGCGAGCACGGTTTGCACTCGCTTCCGGTCACGCTGGGCGAGCGGGGCGCCGTGCGCACGGCGCGCGTGCTGCACGCGATGACGGTGGCGTGTCTGGCCCTGGGCGGCATGGCGTTAGGCGGCGGGACGCTGTACGCGGCCGGCGTGGTCGTCGTCGCCGTGCTGCTGGTGTACGAGCACTCGCTGGTGCGGCCCGGCGATCTCTCGCGCCTCGATGCGGCCTTCTTCACGATGAACGGCATCATCAGCGTGACGTTCTTCGCGTTCGTGCTCCTCGGACGGGTGCTCGGCCGATGACCGGGAAGCGCGTTCCGCCCATCGTCGTCGCGATTACCGGGGCGTCGGGTGCGCCGTACGCGGTACGCCTCGTCGAACAGCTGGCGCTCGCCGAGCGACCCGTGTCGCTCATCGTGTCGTCGCACGGATGGCGTCTGTTAGGCATGGAGGCGGGCATCGCCGACGTGGCCGCGCTCAGGCGCCGCGTAGGCACCGCGCGCTGGGACCGCGCGGTGACCGTGTTCGACGACGCCGACCGCGGCGCCGCGCCCGCGTCCGGCTCGGCGCGCACCAGTGGCATGGTGGTGTGTCCGTGCTCAATGGGGACGCTCGCCGCCATCGCACAGGGCGCATCGCGCTCCCTCATCGAACGTGCAGCCGACGTGACGCTCAAGGAACGCCGCCCCCTGCTCCTGGTTCCCCGCGAAACGCCGGTCGGCATCATCCACCTGGAGAACATGCTGCGCGTGTCGCGCGCCGGCGCCGTGGTGATGCCGGCCGCACCCGGGTTCTATCACGCGCCGCGCGGCATCGACGATCTGGTCGACTTCATGGTCGCGCGCATCCTCGACCACCTGGGTGTGGAGCACCGGTTGAGCGGGCGGTGGGGCGATGCGGCGCCGCCCCGCGGCGCCGATGCCTAACGAACAGCCGGTCGTCATCGGGCTCATCTCGGACACGCACGGCCTCGTGCGCCCGGGTGTGCATACGGCGCTGGCCGGCGTGTCGTTCATTCTGCATGCGGGCGATGTGTGCGGGGAGGACGTGTTGGATGAGCTCGCGCTGATCGCGCCGGTGGACGCCGTCGCGGGCAACATGGATCGCCGCGATGACCCTCGCCTCGCGGCCGAGCTGCTGCGCGACGTGAACGGCGTCCGCATCCACGTCAGCCACGGACACGAAATCGGAGAGCCGCACCCCGACGCGCTCGCCGCGCAGTATGATGCCGACGTCATCGTGTATGGCCACACCCATCGCGCGCTCATCGCGAAGATCGGCGATCGGCTGGTCGTGAATCCCGGTGCCGCCGGTCCCCGCCGATTCAACTTGCGGCCCAGCGTGGCGCGGCTCACCATCGCGGACGGCGCGGCGGACGTCGTGATCGTGCCGCTCGACGCATAGTCCGTTAGGCACAGTCAGCGGCGGATTCCGGCCGGCGCGGCCCGGCTGCTGGTTGACGGCGCGTGCGCCAGGCGCGACAATGTCGCCGTCGGTCTTGGGGCAACGCGTGTCGCTTTTGGGCCGAACTCTCACACAGAGGATGCCATGCGTCAGTGTCGCTTTCGCCGCCCGCGCTGGTCCAACGGGGCCGCCATCATCGTCCTGGGGCTTGCCGCGAGCGCGGGATCGCTTGCCGCGCAACGCAGCGCGGGGTCGTTCACCCTCAAGCAAGTCACGAGTTATCCGTACCCGTCGGCGCTCGTCGCCGCGACGAGCGGCGCGCGCGTCGCGTGGGTGTTCGATGAGCGCGGCGTGCGCAACATCTACGAGGCCGCAGCGCCGGACTGGCAAGCGCACCGCGTCACCGGCTACACGGCCGATGACGGACAAGAGCTCACCAATCTCTCGTTCACGCCCGACGGCAACACGATCGTGTACGTGCGCGGCGGCGATCACGACGCGAACTGGTCGGCGCCTGGAAATCTCGCGCCCGATCCGTCGTCGAGCCCGATCCAACCGATGGTCGAGATCTGGAGCGTGCCGGCGGCGGGCGGGCAACCGAAGAAACTCGCCGAGGGCGATCTGCCCATCGTTTCGCCGCGCGGCGATCGCATTGCGTACATCCACGATCACCAGATCTGGATGGTGCCGGCCGATGGCTCACAGCCCGGCAAGCGGCTGCTGTTCGCGACCGGCGAGAGCGAATCACCCGCATGGTCGCCCGACGGCAGCGCGTTGGCGTTCGTGTCCTCGCGCGGCGACCACTCGTTCATCGCGCTCTTCAGCAACGACTCGACGCCGCTCCGCTACGTGTCGCCGTCGACGTCGTTCGACGGCGATCCGCAGTGGTCGCCCGACGGAACGCAGATCGCGTTCGATCGCCGGCCGGGCAACGGCGGCGCGCCGGAGACGTTGCTGCAACTGCATCCGCGCCCGTTCGGCATCTGGGCCGCAAGTGTGGCGACGCTTGCCGCGCACCAGGTATGGGAGAGTCCGAACACGCTTCGCGGATCCGCGCCATCCACCGACGGCGAAGTGAATCTGCATTGGGCGGCCGGCAACCGAATCGTGTTCCTCGCCGATCTCGATGGCTGGCCGCACCTGTATTCGGTGGCCGCGAGCGGCGGCGAACCGCTGCTCCTCACGCCGGCTCACGGCATGGCCGAGTACATCACGATGTCGCGCGACGGCAAGACGCTGGTGTTCTCGGCGAACATGGGGACGGGCACCGATGACCTCGAGCGCCGCCACATCTTCAAGGTTCCCGTGGACCGCGCGTCGCCGGTGGACCTGACGCCGGGCACCGGCATCGAGTGGGGGCCGGTGGTCACCGCGGACGGCGCCTCGGTGGTGTTCCTGTCCGCCGACGCAAAGCGTCCGCCGATCCCGGCGGTCCTTCCGTTAGGCGGCGGCGCGTCGCGCCTGATCGCGGCCGACCACATTCCATCCGATTTCCCGACATCGCAGCTCATCGTGCCGCGCGCGGTGACGTACCGCGCGTCCGATGGCATCGAGGTGCACGCCGACCTCTTCGCCAAGCCGGGCCTTTCGCACGCGCCGGCGGTGGTGTTCGTCCACGGCGGGCCGCCGCGGCAGATGATGCTCGGCTGGCACTACATGGACTACTACTCCAACTCGTACGCGGTCAATCAGTATCTCGCGTCGCGCGGCTACGTGGTGCTGGCGGTGAACTATCGGTTAGGCATCGGTTACGGCCACGAGTTCCATCATCCCGAGCACGCGGGGCGTTGGGGCGCGTCCGAGTATCTGGATGTGAAGGCGGGCGCCGAGTACCTGCGCACGCTGCCCGAGGTGAACCCGGGCAGCATCGGGATCTGGGGCGGTTCGTACGGCGGCTTCCTCACGGCCATGGCGCTGGCGCGCAACTCGGACCTCTTTGCCGCGGGCGTCGACATGCACGGCGTGCACGATTGGATGTCGGACGTGCAGGACTTTTTCGAGCGCCGCGCACAGCAATACGAGAAGGCCGACCTGGATTCGGCGAAGAAAGTGGCGTGGCTGTCGTCGCCCGTCGCGTACATGTCGACGTGGAAATCACCGGTGCTGCTCATCCAGGGTGACGACGATCGCAACGTTCACTTTCATCAGACGGTGGACCTGGCGCGACGGTTGGACGCACAGGGCGTGAAGTACGAGGAGCTCGTGCTGCCGGACGAGATCCACGGCTTCTTGCGCTACGCTTCCTGGCTCGTGGCCGACAGCGCGACCGTTGCGTACCTCGACAAAACGCTCAAGTGAGGCACCTGACGCACGCGTTCCATTTCTTCGGGAAACCGCCCGAACCACGAGGTCAGCAGTAGCATCTCGTCGATCTCGTGCGTCGGCACGCGGGTGGTGGGGCGCTCGGCCGGGCCATAGACGTCGGCAATGGCCCGCTCGAGCGCCCGCTTGTCGTTAGGCGTGCGCGGCGCCGGCCGCTCGTCGCGCACGCGGCCGCGCCGGATGAGATAGACGCGGTCGTCGCCCTCGTGTCCGGGCACCGTGTATACGAACGTGAGCGACTCGACGCCGAAGCGGAGCCGGAGAAACTGCACGCGCAGCTCTTCCAGGCGCTGGACCTTGTCGCGGAGCGCGGCGGCGCGCTCGAACTCGAGTCGCTCGCTGCTGGCCTCCATCTCGCGACGCAGCGTGTCGAGCGGCGTGTCGTCCGTGCAATCGAGGAACGCGCGGGCGAGCCCCAGCCGCTGGTCGTACTGCGACTCCGAGCACCCGCCCACACACGGACCGAGGCACTTGTGGATCTCGAAGCGAATACAGCCCGGCGTGCGCGCGATCTGGAACAACTCGCTCTGATCGGAGAAATGCATCCGCCGGTCGACGGTGCAATCGCGCAGGCCTAACGCATCGTTGAGCTCGCGCAGCGATTCGGCCACCCGCTGGGCGCCTTGGAACGGACCATAGTACGCCGCGCTGTCTTCCGTTGGGCCGCGAACCACGGTCAACTTGGGCGCGGTGCCGCGCGAGATCTTGATGAAAGCGAAGTGGCGGTCATCGCGCTTCATCGCCACGTTGAGCCGCGGACGCAGCCGCTTGATCTGCCGCATCTCGAGCAACAGCGCCGCGAACTCGCTCGGCGTGTAGTCCCAGTCGATGTGCACGGCCTCGCGGATGATCCGCGCGCCTTTGTCTTCCGGGTAGCTCCCGCGGAAGTAGCTCAGCAGCCGCGTGCGCAATCGCTTCGATTTGCCGACGTAGACCACCTCGCCGCTCCGCGCGTGCATCCGGTACACGCCCGGCCGGTCCTGGGCATCCGCCTTCACCGCGGCGCGCATGCGCGCGAGCTCGTCGTCGTCAGTGCAGGGAGGAAGGAGCGTGCGCCGTTTCATCGTTGACAACGAGGACACAACACGGTCGCGCGGCCATCGATCGCGTCGGTGGCCACCAGGCGTCCCCCACACCGATGACACGGCTCGCCGCCGCGTCCGTACGCGTCCAGGTGCTCGGCGAATCCGCCACGGTTGCCCGACGCATCGCGATAGTCGCGGAAGCTCGTCCCGCGCGCGTTGATCGATGCGCGGAGCACATCCACGATGCCCGCGTGCAGCCGTTCGATTTCCTGGGCGCGAATCGAGCGTCCAGCGCGCGACGGGTCGATCTCCGCGCGCCACAGCGCTTCGTTCGCGTAAATGTTGCCGAGGCCGGCAATCCGGCGCTGGTCCATCAACAACTTCTTCACCGCCTGTGAGGAGCCCCGAAGAGCGCCCGATAGATGCGTGACGGTGAATGCCGGGTCAAGCGGCTCCATGCCCAACGTCGATTCGTAGCGCCTCCAACGAGCCGGCGTCATCAGCGTCACGGTGCCCAAGCGCCTGATGTCGCGGTAGTGCAGGTCGCGTCCGTCGGCGAGACGGAGCGTGAGGGTGGCGTACGCGCGTTCGCGATCCGGAAGCGAGCCCGTATCGATCAGGAGCGCGCCAGTGAAGCGCGGCTGGACGACGAGCCGATCACCGGTGGACAGATCGAGCACCACGAGCTTCGCGCGGCGCCAGCATCGAGTGATCGTCGCGCCGGTAACGGAACGGCGCAGCTTGATCGGACTGGTTTCGCGGAGCACGTCGGCGTGCGCAACGGTGACGCCGGCGATTGTGGCACCTGTGAGCTCGCGCTGCAGGTCGCGCGCGATGGTCTCGGTTTCAGGCAGCTCCGGCATGGCGCTCGAGCTCCCGCCACGCGATGTCGGCGCGGTACTGGCTTCCCGCGAACTCGATGGCGCCGGCCGCGCGCACACTTAGCTGTTGTGCGGACGCGAGCGAATCGGCCACTGCGGTGACCGCAAAGACGCGTCCGCCGGCCGTGAGGAGCCGCCCGTCGCCCGCACGGGTGGTTCCGGCATGGAAGATGTGCACGCCGGCGTCGGTCGATAGCGGCAAGACGATGGGGTCGCCGAGGCGGGGCGTGTCGGGATAGCCCGCGGCCGCCACCACCGTGGTCACGGCGTGGCGCCGCGTCCAGCGCAGCGGCGTTTCATCGAGCCCCGCGCCTAACGCTACGCCTAACAGACGCGGCAGGAGCGGCTCGCCCAGGAGCGGCAGCACGGCCTGCGTTTCCGGATCGCCGAACCGGCAGTTGAACTCGACCACGCGCGGCGACGTGCCGTCGGGGGCGACCATGAGCCCGGCGTACAGCACGCCGCTGAACGGCGAGCCCGCGTCGCGCAGTGCCCGCAGCGTGGGGCGGATGACGCGAACCATGACGTCGTCCACGAGGCCGGGCGTAGCCAGGGACAGCGGCGCGTACGCGCCCATGCCGCCCGTGTTAGGCCCGGCATCGCCGGCGAGCAGCCGTTTGTGATCCTGCGCCGGCAGCATCGGCACCGCTCGCGTGCCGTCGGTGAGGACGAACAGCGAGACTTCCTCGCCCTCCATGAACTCTTCGACCAAAATCTCGTTGCCGGCGTCGCCGAACGAGTGCCCCACGAGCATGTGGTCGATCGCTCGATCGGCTTCGCCTAACGTGCGGGCGATCACGACGCCTTTCCCGGCGGCCAGCCCGGAGGCCTTGATCACGACCGGCGCGCCCATTGCCCGCGCCGCGCGCTTCGCCTCGTCGGGCCGCACGTGCCGCTCGGCGCGTGCGGTGGGCACGCGCGCCTCGAGCATCAGTGCTTTGGCGAAGGCCTTGGATGATTCGATGCGCGCCGCGGCAGCCGTCGGACCGAACACGGGCAGCCGGTGCTCGCGAAGTGCGTCGCCGAGTCCGGCTGCGAGCGGCGCCTCGGGGCCAACGATGGTGAGGTCCGGCCGCTCGTCGCGTGCTAACGCAGTGATCCCGGCCACGTCGGTGGCCTTGACGGCGACGCAACGGCCGTGCTGTGCGATGCCCGGATTCCCGGGTGCGACGAGCACCTCCAGTGACGGATCGTCGTGCGTCAGCTTCCAGGCGAGAGCGTGCTCGCGAGCGCCGCCGCCGACGAGCAACACCTTCACTTTGATGTCGCGTTCCGGTAGGCGTTGTTGAAGGCGTCGCGCGCGCCACGCAACGCATCCTTCACCTGGTCGACCGCCGATTGCGCTTCGTTCCGGTAATAGCCTGCCGCTTCGGCGTAGTCGTCACTCAGTGGCCGGTCGTTCTCGCCGCGGCGCGGGTAGTCGCCGTTTACGATGCGCTCGTAGGCGCCGGTCTCGATCCACCGCTGGAGCTCAGCCGCGCGCACGGTGTTGAACGGGTGCGTCCGGCTCGCGACGTTGAGCACGCGAAAGATGGTATCGAGGGCACCGCCGCTTTGCTCGTATTCCTGCGCCTGCGTTAGGAACTCATCCAGGTTCGACTCGTCGTCGGCGGTAATGCCGCCGGCGAACTTGAGGAAGAGACGCATCGACGCCTGCGGATCCTGCGTGGCCAGAAGCCCGGCCCGATCGGACGACAACTCCGCCTTCCGCGACCATTCCATGAGCGCGAGCCGGATGGGGAGCGCGATGAGGCCGAGTCCTGGAAGGCTGCTGAAGCCAATGCTGAGAATGATCAGCGCCAGCGTGGTATAGGTCGCGTGCCCACTCATCACGTGGCCGAGCTCGTGTCCGAGGAGGACGCGGCGCTCGTCCCAGTCGAGCAAGTCGAGCGCGGCGGAGTTGACCACGATGAACGGCTTGTCGAAGCCCACTGCCATCGCGTTGGCAATAGGCGACTGGGATACGAACAGGTCCGGACGATCGGGCCAGTCCATGGTGTGCTGCACCTCATCGAGCAACACGTTCAAGCGCGGCCGTTGACGCGGCCCAACGCGGACCGCGTTGGCCGTGAAGAGGCTGCGTACGCCGCGCTCGCCCAGAAGGCTCATCACCTTGCGCAGTACCTCGTCGAATCCAGGGAGTGCGCGCAACGTGTTCAGCGCCGCGCGGTCCGCGGGGTGTTCCCACGATACGGGCGCGATCTGGGTCAGTTGGTTAGGCATGGGCGGTCGCTCGTCGGATGGGTCCAGCTAGGTCGCGAAGGCGTAATCGAGATCGGCGATCAGATCGCCCACGTCCTCGACGCCGCACGATAACCGGACCATCCCTTCGGTGATACCGAGCGCGGCACGTTGCTCAGGGGGTACGGACGCGTGCGTCATCGATGCGGGGTGACTGATCAGGCTCTCTACTCCACCCAACGATTCCGCGAGCGAAAAGATTCTCGTGCGCTCGAGGATCTGGGCGGCGCGGTCCCGCGAGCCGACATCCACGGAAATCATGCCGCCGAACCCGCGCATCTGCCGGCAGGCAAGCTCGTGCTGCGGGTGCGACGTGAGACCCGGATAGATGACGTGCTCTTCGCCCACCCGGTCGGCCAACCACACCGCGATGCGGCGCCCGTTCTCATCGTGACGCGGCATGCGGAGGTGCAAGGTCTTGGTCCCGCGTAGCGCGAGCCAGCAATCGAACGGCCCCGGCACCGCGCCCGACGCGTTCTGGATGAACGCCAAGCGCTCGGCGAGATCATCGTCGCGGACCACCGCCATCCCGCCCACCATGTCGCTGTGGCCGTTCAGGTACTTGGTGGTCGAGTGGAAGACGATGTCCGCGCCGTGAGCGAACGGCCGCTGGAATACCGGCGTGGCGAACGTGTTGTCGACGATGAGCATCGCGCCCGCGTGGTGCGCCGCTTCCGCTGCCGCTGTGAGATCGGTGATCCACATGAGCGGATTCGTTGGCGTCTCGACCAACACCGCGACCGTGCGCGACGTGCATGCGGCGGCGATCCGTTGGGCATCGCGCGTATCGACGAAACTGAAGCACAAGCCCATCTTCTGGAGCAGCTTGTCGAACAGGCGGAACGTGCCGCCGTAGACATTCTGCCCACAAATGATGTGGTCGCCGGATTGGAATAATTTCATGATCGAGTCGACGCACGCTGTACCGCTAGCGAAGGCGAAGCCATGTCGCCCATCTTCTAACGCAGCCACGTTTCGCTCGAGCGCGTCCCGCGTCGGATTTCGGGTGCGTGAGTACTCGAAGCCCTTGTTCTTTCCGAGCCCTTCCTGCACGTATGTCGACGTGAGATAGACCGGCGTCATGATTGCGCCGGCCAGCGGTTCCGGTCGCTGGCCGGCGTGTATCGCTCGCGTGCCCAACCCGGACTGTAGATCGTCGTCGAATATGCGCGTCATGCCAAGGCCCGTTGATCAGTTCGCGCAAGATAACTCCCCGAATCTCGTGACGCACGCGAACGGCGTCGAAGCGAGTCGCTGCCTGGTCGTGGACGACGAGCCGCGACTCCGACAAGCGCTCGTGCGCCTCATGCAGGGCGCAGGCTTTCGCTGCTTCGAGGCAGGCTCGGCGCAGGATGCTCTCGCGGTCCTCGAGCGCGAACCACTCGAGCTCGTGCTGTCGGACATGCGGATGCCGGGAATGGACGGCGCGTCACTCCTCAGACGCATCCGCGAGCGACACCCCGACGTGGCGGTCGTGATGATCACCGCCGTGGCCGAAGTCGAAGTCGCGGTGTCGTGTCTCTCGGCTGGCGCGATGGATTACATCACCAAGCCATTCATCTTCGAGGAAGTGCGAGCGCGGGTCGCGCAGGCGTTGGAGAAACGCAAACTGCTGCTCGAGAACCGCGGTTATCAAGAACGCCTCGAGGAGCGAGTCAAAGCCCAGGCACAGCGGCTCGAGGATCTCTTCCTCGCGAGCGTGCAATCCTTGGCCGAGGCGCTCGAGCTCAAGGACCCTTACACGCGCGGTCACTCCATTCGCGTGAGCCGGTACGGTGTGGCGATCAGCCGGATGTTGGGCATCGACGCGACGACGATCCGGCACATCGAGTTGGGCGGCCAACTCCACGACATCGGGAAGATCGGTGTGCGCGAGGACGTGTTGAACAAGCCCGGCCCGCTCACGAAAGAAGAATACCGGCACATCATGACCCACCCTGTCCTCGGCTGGCGGATTCTGCGTCCGCTCTTGGGCGACAATTCGGTGGTGCTCAACATCGTGCGGTCGCACCACGAGCGAATCGATGGGAAGGGCGTGCCCGACGGGTTAGGCGGCAGCGACATCGCGCGCGAGGCGCGCATAATCGCCGTAGCGGATGCGTTCGACGCGATGATGAGCCGCCGTCCTTACCGGAAGGGACTCTCGTACATCGACACGCTCGACGAGCTCAAGCGGATGTCGGGAACCCAGTTCGACGGCGACGTCGTCGAAGCCTTCCTCGAAGCGGCATCGACCGGCGCCATCGTGATCGATCCGCGCGAGCCGATCACGGATCCCGACCGCTCGCTGCGTCTGGCGCAACCCGCCGGCTGACCGTCGCAGGGCTCCAGCCGGCCGGCGTGCTCCGTCGGCGCCTAACGCAGGACACCGGACGGTCCCACTACACGACAGACTTTCGCAACGCGCCACGGCCGACGAATCCGGACGCGGGTCGCGTCACATTCGGTACGCGGAAGCCGCGTCGGATCATCCAAGTCGTTATCATTTGGACGCCGCGTTCGCCTATGTTTCCCGGACCGTCACGGAGGTTACCGCGTGTACGAAGGCCTGATGGTTAGCGTGTCCGGCGTGCGGGGGCGCGTTGGTGAGGCGCTCACGCCGGAAGTCGTCACGCG
>JANWIK010000194.1 GCA_025449955.1 Gemmatimonadaceae bacterium | reverse complement strand
GCGACGGCAGGCATGAACCCAATGTGCTCGGCGACCGTTCTGCGCAACTCGGCATGCGCGACGGTACCGCTTCTCGCGTGCCGATGCTATTGTCGAATCACCGTGCCGATGATTGCTTGCGTACACTGCCACTACCGGTGACATCGCTATGTCTTCACTCGACCGCACGCTCGAAGGCGACGTGCTCGTTCACCACTTGCCGCGCGATGAACAAACGATCGATGCCGCGCTGGTCGCCAAGCACGGGCGCTCGGCGCGCACGCTGGTCAAGGAAGGCGCGCTGCGCCTAACGCTAATGGCGCTCGCACCCGGCGGCGTCACCCCGGCCCACGACACCAACGGACCGGTGAGCATCCACGTCGTCGAGGGCGACGTCGTCTTCACGGCCGTCGGACGCGAGTACACGCTGGCGGTGGGCGACGTGATCGTGTTCGCTGCGGGCGTCGAGCATGCGCTTCGCTCCGTCCACGGCTGCACGCTGCTTCTAACGGTCGTCCACATGACGGCGGCGTGACCGCGGCCGCTATAGCGCGTGATCGATCCAGTGCCGGCTCGTCTCCGCGATCTGCTCCATCACCACCGCATCCGTTCGCCCGGACGACTTGAGAACGTGAAAGCTGTGGTCCGCGCCCTCTACCCAGTGCATCTCCCACGGTGCGGTGACGCGGTCCAACACTCCGCCCATGAGCGCTCGCGTCACGAACGGATCTCGTGTGCCGCAAAAACAGAGCACCGGCATCGTGATCGTGGGCAGATGCGCATCGCGGAGCTGCTCCGGCTTGCCGGGCGGATGCAACGGATACGCCAGCAGCAGCAATCCATTGGCGGCGAAACCCGATGCGGCGAGCATCGACGCGGCGCGCCCCCCCATCGATCGGCCGCCGATCACCAACTGCTCGGGATGCAGCTCGGCGCGCGTGCGCTCCACGATGGCGGCCACCGTCTGCTGCAACAGGGGCATCTGATCGGGTCGTCCGCGCTTCTTCTCCTTGTACAGGAAATTGAATCGTACCACGCCCACGCCCCGCGCGCGCATCGCGTTGGCGGCGGCGACGGTGCTGCGGTCGGCCATGCTCCCGCCCGCGCCGTGGGCGCACACGAACACGGCGGCGTCGGCGCCGCCTAACGCAGGCTCGTAGACGGCGGAGGTGGTGTCCGCGCCGACGGCCACGGTCCACACGGGGCTCATACCGGCCGCTTCGGCGTTAGGCCCATCTCGTCCAGGAACCGATGTCCACCGGTCGGCTTCTCGCCGCGCGCCTCGACGCGCGTCAGGACGAGCCGGTCGATCGTCCGTGTCATCCCCACGTAGAGCACGCGGCGCGCCTCCTGTATTTCTTCGTCCGTCGCCGACTTGGCGGACGTCCCGCCGGGCATCTCGCTATCCTCGGCGCCCACGATGTACACCCGCGAAAACTCCAGCCCCTTGGTGGAGTGCAGCGTGAGCAGGTTCACTCGGCCGCGCTCCACGTCCTGGCCGTCCCAGTTGGACAGGGCGATGCGCTCCAGCATCGCGGCCAATTGCTCTTCCAGCGAGCCCTCCGGAATCTCGGCGATGATGCGGCGGAGCCGAGCCATCACCGACGGGTACCGCTCGTCGGCCGTTTTCTCGGCGCGGATACGCAGCATGAGCGCTACGCCGCCCAACCGCTCGATCACGTCGGCCACCGAGGGCAGGGACGCATCGTCCCCGCGCAGCCGCTCGTACCAGTCCAGGCACGTGCTGTATTTGCCTAACGCAAAAGTGCGCGCGACGCGGGCGAAGAGCGCCGCCTCGGGGCACGACACGCCGCTCGAGTCCAGCGCCAGCGCGACGCCAAGCTGTGCGAGCAGGTGGACGACCGCCGTCTTCCGGGCGCGGGAGAGCTTCCGCTCCTCGAGCGGCGGGACGAGCCTGGCCAGCGCGATCGTGTCGTCGAGCGCGCGATGCGACGTGCCGGGCGGAATGCCCAGCTCGCGCGCCAGGTCGCCTAACTTGCGACTCGTGGGAAAGAGGTCCCGCGCCAACGGCAGCGTGTCGAATTGGCGAACGGCGAACGTGCTGCCCAGCTCCTGGGCCACGCGCTTCAAGATCGCGAAGTCGAAGTGATGGCCGTTGTGCGCCACGTGTACGTCGTCGCCGCAGAACGCGCGAAACGCCGGCCAGATCTCGCCGAGGGCCGGCGCCTCGCGAACGTCGGCATCGCTAAGGCCATGGATCGCGGTCGCATCGGCGGGAATGGGCGACGATGGCCTGACGTACGACGTGTACGTGTCGACGACCACCCCGTTGCGCACCCGGACGGCCGCGATCTCGACGATCTGCGCCGTGGCAATGCTCTTGCTCGTCGTCTCGAGGTCGACCGCCGTATAGTCGGTGAACGCGGCCTCGAGCTCCGCCATCTCGATGAGCTGCGCGGCCTTGAACACGGCCAGCGGCAGGCCTAACGTTGGCGCATCGGCCGGCGTCAGCCGCCGCGAGGTATCCGCCGGCGCGGCGCCCCGCACGTACCGCACGTTGAGGTCGGCCAGCATGCCCGCCACCGCGAGCTCGGCTCCGCCTAACGGAGCAATCCATAGCGGCGACTGCTGCTCGCGTGCCGCGCGGAGGCGGCCGGCCAGCCGCACCACCTCGGGCACTGTGGCCGGGTCGCTGATCTCATCCACGTGGTCGGCGAGCACCGATTGCAGCCGCCCGACGCGGCGGGACAACAGCTCCTGCACCAGCGACGTCACCGACGGATGCTGCTGGCCAAGCGCTTCGAGATTCCGCAGGTCCGCGGTGGCGCGCCTGATCTGCTTGCCCTCCTCGTCCCGCGGCGGCAGATGCGCCTGTAAGCGGCCCAGCTGGACGCGCAAGTCGTGCGACCCTTCGTTAGGAAGCGTCTCCGCCTGAACCAGAATATTCTGGTCGAGCACCGCGCGCAGAAATGCGTCGCGGAACTCCTCGTCATCCGGCTTGCCGATCACCCGGATGGCGGCGATCAAGTACGCGACCACGGGATCCTCGGCCAACGCGCGCTTGGGCGCCAGGCGGCACGGGATACCTGCGTTCACGAGCTCCGTCTCGATCCGCTCGCCGATCTCGTGCTTGCGGTACAACACCGCCACGTCGCCCAGGTCGAGACCGGGATGGAGCCGGCGATCGCGCTCGAGCTCGCCCACGAGCCAGGCGGCCTCGTCGTCGTCGGTCGCGAAATCGAACGCCTCGACCGCGAACGAATCGTCGCGCTCGGCGCGCGGGACGATCTTGTCGGTAAAGATGGGCGGGTTGTGCTCGATGAGCCGGCGCGCGAGCGCGAACACGGTGCGCGGACAGCGGCGGTTCTCCTCCAGGTGGATGCGGCGCTTGCCTAACCCGAACTCCTGGTCGAACGTGGTGAACACCGCGCGGTCGGCGCCGGCCCACGAATAGATCGACTGTTCGTCGTCGCCCACCGCGAACACGTGGCGATGGTCCTCTGCCAGCGCACGGATCACGCGGTACTGGACGCGGTTCAGGTCCTGGAACTCATCCACCAGAATCACGTCCCACCGTTTCCGAATCTCGGCGGCGCGAGGCGACCGCTCCAATAGGTCGGCGGCTCTCATGACTAACGTGTCGAAGTCGAGCACGTTGCGCCGGGCGAGATGCTTCTCGTAGCGGTCGAACAGCGCCAGCGTGTCGTGCAGCGGTGCGATGTTGCGAAAACGGAAGGCCGAGAACTGCGTGAGCGTGCGGCGGTGCCACCGGCGCGGGCCCTCGAGGCGGCGGAGTACGCCTAACTGATAGTCCTCGTCGGCGATGCCGAAGCCCGGATCGAGGCCGATGTCCGGCCCGTAGGCGCGCAGCAGCTCGGCGCAGAATGCGTGGATCGTCCCGCGCGTGATGCGGTGCGCGGCGCCGCTCGCGCCCAACTTGGCGTCGAGTCGCTGCGCGATCTCGCCCGCGGCTTTGTTGGTGAACGTGAACGCGAGAATGCGCGAGGGATCGACGCCGTGGTGCTGGATGAGGTACCGGATGCGCTCGATGAGGCAGTGCGTCTTGCCGGCGCCCGGCCCCGCGAGCACGAGCAGCGAGCGCGGCTCGGCCTCGATCGCCTCCTTCTGCGAGTCGCTGAGCCGGATCGTACCGGAGTCGAGATCCGCGTGCGTCATGAGGGACGTGGGGCTCCCGCGCCCGGCGCAGGGAACGGCGTATGCCTAACGGAGCGGGGCGCCGTCGGCGATGCTCGCAAAGAAGGCCTTCACATCGAGCTCGAACGGTTCCGTGCAGCCGGCGGGACGCCACGTTAGGCGACTATCGATCAGCTCGGCCCGCTCGGCGTGCGGATGCCACACCTCGAACGTCCCCGCCGCGCCGTCCACCACCCAATAGTCGGGCACGCCGTCGCGCTGGAACGCGCGGCGCTTGGTGAAACGATCGTGCCGCACCGACCTCGGCGACAGCGCCTCGCAAATGAGCAACGGATGTGAAATGGGATTGCTCGTTTTGTCCAGGCGACCGTCGGGTGCCGGCACGATGCAGAGATCGGGCTCGAAGAGCGTCCCCTCACGCAACCGGACATCCGGGCCTAACAGAAGCTCGCCCACACGCTGCACGGTCAAATATGGTTGGAGACGGAACGCAAGCTGAATGATGACGCGCTGGTGCCGGCGAGTGGGTGCCGGGGTCACCAAGAGCTCCCCATTTACGAGCTCATACCGCGGCGTGTACGCCGGGCGCGCATCGATGAGACGCGACACTTCGCGAACCGTCCAACGGCGCGGCTGTAATGACGGCATGACCATAAGTTGCTCGGCCTCAGGGTGATAAGGCAACTCGGCATGCGCGACGATGGCCATCGAATTCGCGGCGATCGGCATCGAATCGCCGCCAATGGTCGCAAAGCAATCCGACTGCCGCGACCCGCGTACGAGGTCGCCCTTGTGCCCCTCAGACTTTCGCGGTAGGTTGGGAAACCGAAGACACACCGAACTACTATTGTAGTGGCTGCCGCGCAGACGGGCCAGTTCTCGAGGTCCCGTGCGACCCGCGAGGCGGAGGTGATGGGCGATGATCGAAGTGATGAGCAAGGACGAACTCGAGCTGTGGCTGTGCGGTCCTGGCGCACGGATCCCGACGCACGCCGAGCTTGCCTCGCAGGTCGGAGTGCCGTTGAGCAGCATTGCGGACACTACGCTATTGCGCACGTCCCGCCGTTTGCGATGTCTGCGGTTTGTGCTCGCCGTGCTGCGCGACGTGTACGCGGACGACGACGT
>JANWIK010000193.1 GCA_025449955.1 Gemmatimonadaceae bacterium | reverse complement strand
CCGCCTCGTCGCTAGCGGCCCGATGTCCAGGCATTCGGGCGCCCGAGCGAGGGGCTGGCTGCTACGCTCATGATGAAAGGATCAAAGCGGAAACAAGGGATACCTGCGGATAGAGCATCAACAGCACAGCTGTTGTTAAAACCACAAAAAGGCTCCATCCAGTGCGAGTCGCGCCTCCTCGCCTAACGGAACGATCCGCTCTGATCCCGTGTTTCCGCTTTGATCCTTTCAACATGAGCGTAGCAGCCGGCTAGGCGGGCCCTCCACTGCTACGCTCATGATGACAGGATCAGATCGGAACCACAGGATAACGCCGGATACGGCAACCGAAGAAAAAGCTTTGACCCTGGCAAACTGAGCGAAGACGCTCTCCTCGAGGGCTGCTCCTGTACGCGCTGACGCTCCCGCCCCGATTGACTCGGCGCCCCGCCACAGCAATGCTTCCTGCGTCAGCGGTCGAGTCCGTTCGAGCGGCCACCGCACGCGCCGCGTCGCTCACGTTAGGCGAGGGTCCCATGACGGAACTGAAGCGGACACTCGGATTGCGCGACCTCGTCCTCATCGTCATCGGCACGGTGATCGGGTCCGGCATCTTCATCGTGCCGGCGAGCACGCTTGGGCAAACCGGCGGCGATGTGAAGGCGGCGCTCCTCGTGTGGCTCGTGGCCGGCGTGTTGTCCTTGCTCGGCGCCCTCACGTACGGCGAGATGGGTGCGGCAAATCCCGACGCCGGCGGCCTGTACGTGTACCTCCGCGACGCGTTCGGTGAGTTGCCTGCGTTCCTGTACGGGTGGACGGCGCTCCTCGTGATCGCAAGCGGTTCGACGGCCACACTGGCCGTGGCGTTCAGCAACTACCTCGGACAGCTCGTGCCCATCTCCGCCGCGATGGGGAGAGTCGTTGCCGTTCTGATGATCATCGCGGTCATGCTGATCAACGTGCGCGGGACGCGTGAGAGCTCGAACGTGCAGAACTGGTCGACTGGCCTCAAGGCGGCTGCGCTCGTGGGGCTCAGCGTTCTCCTCCTCGTAGCCGGCGGCGGCAGTCGTGGCCATGCCATGGCGCCGGCGATCGCGTCGCCCGCGACGCATCTGTCCTTCTCGATGTTCGCGACCGCGATGATCGGCGTGCTGTGGGCATACGAAGGCTGGCAGTACGCCACGTTCGCGGCGGGCGAAACCCGAGATCCCCAGCGCACATTTCCTCGCGGGATCATCGTCGGCACGGCGTGCATCATCGTCATCTACGTACTGGCCAACCTTGGCTACGTTGCCGCGCTCGACCCGGTGCGCGCATCGCAGAGCCAGCGCATTGCCGCCGACGCCGTGGGCGCGGTGCTCGGTCCGATCGCAGGGAAGCTCATCGCCGCGGTGATCCTCGTCTCCATGTTCAGCGCCGCGAACGGGCTCACGCTCACGGCGCCGCGGCTCTACTACTCGATGTCTCGCGACGGCGTGTTCTTCCGCAAGCTGGCGCAGGTGCATCCCCGGTTCGGCACGCCCGCGCTGGCCGTGGTCGTGAGCTCGCTCTGGGCGATCTGCCTCGCGGCGACCGGCACGTTCGAGCAGCTCTTCACGTACGTCGTGTTCGTCGGATGGATCTTCTATGCGTTAGGCGGCCTGGCGATCTTCGTCTATCGCCGGCGGCAGCCGGACGCGGTGCGGCCGTTCCGCGTGCCCGGCTATCCGATCACGCCGCTGCTCTTCGTGGCGGCGGCACTGGCGGTGGTGGTGAACACGGTGGTCACGCAGCCGCGCCGGGCGGCGTTAGGCTTGATCGTCACGGTGGTGGGCGTGCCGGTGTTCTACTGGTGGCGCGCCAGACGCGGCCGGACCGCGCGCGTGGGCATGCCCGTCGCGGCCCCCCGAGATGTGTGACAGAGCACTCCATGGCACGAACCAGGCGCTAGGCTAACGGAAACCCGGTCAGCCGAATCGCCATCCGAGCAAATTCCAGTTTGCGAAGAAGAGCGAGACGAAAACGGCAGCGAGTACGAATGTCGTGAACTGGATCCGCCGCCCCACGCGCCAATGCGAGCGTTGCCACACGCGAACTAGGCCCAAGAGCAGCGCGAGCGTGAGGAGGACGAACACGATGGGCATCGCGAGCGCGATGTCGAGCGACCTCGGGATCGCGCCGCCCAACTCCGAAATCGTACTGGCGATCACCGCGCCGAGCACGATGAGCGTGAGGAAGTACCACAGGCCCGCGACCAGTGCGAGACGAACGATACGTTTCTGATCGGCCGGCAATTCCTTGATCTGGCGGCGGCGATAAAACATCGTCGTGAGTCCGGCCAGAAAGACCAGCGTCGAGATGCCTAACAGGAAGTGCCAGAGCGACGGCGAGTCGTGCCACGGCACGCGCTCCGTTCCCATGAAGGGGAGGCCGTCGACCGACAACGCCGTGACCGCACCCGATGAATCCTGCGTGAATCCGATCGTGGCGTCCCCATCGACTTGCGCAAACAGGCCGTTGCCGATCGGCGCGAACTGGTCGGGATGGTCGCCGAGGCCGGTGACCATCAGGCGACCTTCCTTTGGAAGCACGGCAACCTGGATCGACGAGCCCGCGAACAGCAGCGCTTTGTCGATTTTGGTCCAGCTATGACGGGCGAAGCGGTATGCACCGGCGTATTTCGCCGCGGTTTTCGCGAACGAATCCGGCGCCGCAGCGATCGCGACTGGTTGTGCGGGGAAGTAGCGATCGAAAAAGGATCGCAGAATTCCCTCGCGCATCGGTTCGGCGCCCGTTCCCACGTATGAGAGGAAGATGCCGACCTGCGCGTCGGGAACGATGAACAACGCCGTGTGAAAGTATTGTGTGTCGCCCTCGTGGCCGATCACGCGCACGCCGTTCATTCGTTGTTCGTAGAATCCGAGCGCCATCCCGGGCAGGCGCGGGTCATTGGCAAAGGTGCGGGCGTGCATGCGCTCCGCGGTGGCGGAGTCGAGGATGCGATTGCTTTCGTACCGGCCGTCCTGCAAGTGCGCGATCATGAAGTGGGTCGCGTCGAGCGCCGACATCGATGCCGAGCCGGCTGGCCGGAATCCGCCCACGTATTCGAACGGCTTGGCTGTGTACACACCGTTCTCGTAGGCGGACGCGGTCACGAGATCCGGTAGGAGGTCGGCCGGCACGGGCTCCTGGAACGTCGCGTGGTGCATGCCGAGCGGATCGAAGATGTTGCGGCGGATGTACTCGTTGAACGGCACGCCGCTCACGTTCTGAACGATGAGGCCAGCGAGCGCTGCTCCATAATTGGAGTAGGAGGACAGCACGCCCGGCGCGCGTACGGAAGAGGGTCTGTGCTTCTCGAGTGTTTGTTCGATCGATTTGACGCGTGTCGAATCGTTGCTGATGAGGTATCCGAGCGCGCCGTCCTCGAAGCCCGGCGAGTGCGTCATCAGATTTCTCAGCGTGATCGGTTTCCCGAACGCCGGCGGAATCTTGAAATCCTTGAGATAGGTATTGACGTCGGCGTCGAGATCGAGCTTCCCCTGCTGCACGAGCTGCATGACGGCGGTCCACGTGAACAGCTTGGACGTGGATCCGATTCGGAACAGGCTCGTCGCGGGATCCACCGGCTTTTGCTTGGCGAGGTCATCGTATCCATAGCCACGCGCATAGAGCACGCGTCCGTCCTTGACGACGGCGACGACCGCGCTGCGGACGTGCAGCTCTTCGATGAATTGTTGGAACCCGCCATCGAGAAAGGCGCCGAGCGTCGCGGTGTCAGTTAGCGCGTCGCTGGGTGCCGCGTCGCGCGCTTGAGGGGAGGCGTGCGCGGGGGGACGCGGCTGTTGCGCACGGACTGATGGAGCAGAGACCAGGCAGGCGATAGCGAGGAGCGCGAGGCGGCGCGCGGGAACGGCGCGGTGACGGTTCATGGGCCACGACTCTCCTGCGGCGGGGAAGTGAACTGCTTTTGGTATACGATACTGGTATACCGCGCGACCGCAAGCCGCGGCGACATCGCGTGGTGGGTCGCCGGGGGAAACGGCGCAGCCCGCGGTACAACTGGTTGAGGTGAGCTTCCACGACGATGGGTCAAAAGGATAACGAAAGGGATGCAGCAATGGGGAGGATCTGCTCGGGGCGCATCCAGAGTGACCGGTGCACCCGCCTGAGGGGGTGCAAGCGCGTATGCGATGCACTCGCCGTCGCGCCGAAACGATCCTCCCCATCCCGTGCATCCCTTCAGTTGTCCTTTTCAACAACAACTACAGAAAAGCTCACCACAGGTCCCGACACACTCAGCCGCTACTCCGGCGTGGGCCCTGGACCATCACGCGTGAACGCGGCGCCGCGCGATGCGCGGGCGGGGCGCCGGCGCGGAGTCGTCGTCGGTCGCTCCGACCCAGCTGCCGCGCTCCCCGTGCTGCCAGATGATGTGTGCGAGCCTGGTGGCGGCGTTAGCCCAGTTAGTCTCCGCGGCGGCTTGCGCGGCATCGGCGTCGCCGCGTGCGACGCTGCTGGCGATGATCTCGTGTTCCTTGATCGACGTGGGCAGCTCGTCCAGGAGCACGCTGGCGTAGAGGCGCGCGTAGCGTTCGCACTGCGGCTTGACGGCGCGGTGCAGGGTGAGCAGACGCGGTCCGACCACGGACTCGACGAAGGTTTGGTGAAACCGGAGATCGAGGTCGAAGAAGCGCGAGGCTGAGCCCTGCCGGCGTGATTCGCTGGCGAGCTCGCCGTTGAGTGCGCGCATGCGCGCGGCGAGGACCTTGCGCCGCGAGGGCGGCAGTCCGGCGGCGACACGCGCGGCCAGCCCCTCGAGATGCCCAACGATATGAAAGAGCTCCTGGCCGTCGTCCATCGTGAGCGGTGCGACGATGAGCCGGCGTTCGCCGGCGCCGCCGGCCGAGCTGACGAAGCCCTCTTGCTCGAGGCGGTGCAGCGCGCTTCGGACGGGGGTTCGGCTCAAGCCGAGGCGGGTGGCGATCACGCGTTCGGAGATGCGTGAGCCGGGCGGCAGCTGTCCCCAGACGATGACGCGGCGGAGATCGCGGTAGGCTCGGGAGACGTTATCGCTGCGCTCGTCGGCATGGCTGGCGGCGTGGTGTGAGCGCGCGGGGGGTTTGGGAGCGGGCGGGGCAGCGGTTCGCGATACCATCTCGGAACCATATGCGGGTGCGACGGGTCGGCGCAAGCAAACCGGAGGCGGTCGCTGGCGCGCCGAAACGGTCCACCATTGTGGTATTCCAAGTTGCACTCTATGTTGGTCGGCGCGCAGTCGCCGTACCGACCGTTCACTGGTCCGGTCCTCGTGGCGCCGCGCCTAACGGTGCGGCGCGCGACCATCCGCTGCAGTCGGGCCACACGGCACTTCACCAACAGGAGCCCGGTATGCGAACCGTCTTCCGTCAGCATCTTCCTCGACGACCGCGATTCATTGTCTGCGCGGCGCTCGGCGTGACACTGGCCTTCGTCGCGCCGCCTGCATCGGCGGCGACGGCGCGCGGCCTTGCGCCGGCCCGCGACATCGATGGCCGACGAGCCGTCACCATCCACGGGCAGGTCGTCGACTCGACGTCGAATGCGCCCGTCGTCGGCGTCTCGGTCCAGGTGGAAGGCACCTCGCTCGGCGCCGTGACCGACAGCGCCGGCCGCTATTCCGTGGTCGGGGTCGCCGCCGGCACACAAACGCTCGTGGCCCGCCGCCTCGGCTACGCGCCGCGGCGCCGCACCGTCACCGTCGGCACGGATGGCGATCTGACCGTGGACTTCGCGCTGACCCCCACGCCGACCTCGCTGAACGCGGTCATCGTGACTGGCACCGCGGGCGGCCAACAGGAGCGTACGTTAGGCACCTCGATCGGCAACGTGAACGCGCCCGACGTGCTGGCCAAGTCCCAGGCGCCGGACATGAGCTCGCTGCTCAACTCGCGCGTGGCCGGCGTGAGCATCGTGCCCAGCACCGGCCGGTTAGGCGCCGGCCCCAACATCGAAATCCGCGGCATCTCGAGTTTGAGCCTCGACAACCAGCCGCTCATCTACATCGACGGCGTCCGTGTCAGCAATCGCACGGGCGGCGGACCGACCACCTTCGGCAACGGCGGCTTCGGAGCGCAGAACGCCGGCGTCGTTGGACGACTGAACGACATCAACCCCGACGAGATCGAGAGCATCCAGATCATCAAGGGACCCGCGGCGGCCACGATCTACGGCACCGAAGCGGCCAATGGCGTGATCCAGATCATCACCAAGAAAGGCGCGAGCGGAAAGCCGGTCTTCAACTTCCAAATTCAGCAGGGCGGCATCTACTTCCGTGATCCCGAAGGGCGCATGCCGACCAACTTTGCGCCGGACAGCACAGGCGCCATCACGGCTTTCAATGGCGTCAAGGCGCGCGAGGCAGCGGGAGCGCCGATCTTCACCACCGGAAAGACGTACGACTACAACGCGTCGGTGTCCGGCGGGTTTGCGATCGGCAACTACTTCGTCTCGTCCAACTATCAGGACGAGCACGGCATCGAGCCGAACAACTTCCTCACCCAGTATAGCGCGCACGCGAATCTGAATCTGACGCCGGATCCGAAGTATGCGATCGGGACGAGCCTCAACTACGTGCAGGGCAACTACCACACCGGCGCCGACGTTGGTCTGTCGGCCATGCTCGGTGCTGAACTGGCGCAGCCGAACATCTTCGCCGTACCGGGCGCTGACGGATTCTATCCCAACGTGCCGCCGAACGTCCCGCAAGCGTTGTTCGACAACAGCGACGACATTCACCGCTTCACCGGCAGTACCACGCTCACTCACAATCCCATCAGCTGGTTCACGCAGCGCCTGATCGTCGGTCTGGACTACACCAACGAGGACGGCAGAGGACTCGAGCTGTTCGCGCCGCCGGCGCTCGCGCCGTTCACACTCGGCAACGCCGCGGGTCGCATCGGCCAGACGCTGACGTCGACGTCGCTCACCACCGCGGACTACAACGGCACGGCGAAGTTCAATCTCACGTCGGCCATCACGTCCGCGACATCGTTAGGCGGGCAGTGGTATCGGACCGCGCTGCACGAGAGTTTCCTGGGCGGCATCGGATTCCCCGGTCCCGGCATCACGACGGTCTCGGGCACCGCGATCGCGCTGCCGTCGACCCAGGGCGACACCATCAACACGACGATCGGCGGCTACGGGCAGGAGGAGATCGGCCTCAACGATCGGTTGTTCCTGACGGGTGCGCTCCGCGTCGACAACAACAGTGCGTTCGGCTCGCAGTTCAAATGGATCACGTATCCCAAGGTGAGCGCCTCGTGGATCCTGAGTGAAGAGCCGTTCTGGCACATCGCGTTCGTCAACTCGCTCAAGCTCCGCGCCGCATATGGCGAGTCGGGTCGTGCTCCGCTCGCCTTTTCGGCGCTCAGGTCCTACCTGCCCGTGCAGGGACCGGGCGGCACCAACGCGTTCACGGCGGGAGGGTTCGGCAATTCGGACTTGCGGCCGGAGCGCGGAAAGGAGTTCGAGGCAGGATTCGAGTCGGATCTCTGGGACCGCCTGCACGTCGACTTCACGTACTTCAACAAGCACACGACGAACGAGATCGTGGCGCAGCCGGTGGCGCCGTCGCTCGGCTTCACGGGCACCCAGTTTCAGAACCTCGGACAGGTGAACAACCACGGCATCGAGCTCCAGGCGACGCTGCAGGTGCTCAGGATGCCTAACTTCGGGTGGGACATCACCGGCAACTTCGCGACCGCCCACAACACGATCATCAGCCTGGGCGGCCTGCCGTCGATCATTACGACGGCAGGGCAGGCGAACCAAGTCGGCTTCCCGATCGCAGCGTATTTCTCGCGCAAGGTGGTCTCGGCGACGGTGGATCCGTCGAGCGGCGCGGTGTCCAACGTGTTGTGTGCCGGCGGCGCCGGACAGGGTCCCGTCGACTGCTCGACCGCGCCGTTCGTGTACATCGGATCAGCGACTCCGACCAACACGGGGTCGGTCGGCAACACCTTCACGCTGTTCAAGAAACTGCGCCTCTATGCGTTAGTCGATTGGAAGCGCGGCAACGTGCTGCTGAACAACATCGATCAGGTCCGCTGCGACGGTCTCCTTGGCATCGGCGAGTGCGACGTGAACTACCATCCGCAGAAGTACTCTCCGCTGTACGTCGCCGAGGCGAGCTTCACCGGTTTGGTGAACCAGACGCAGGATCAATTCTTCCAGGACGCGTCGTTCGTGAAGCTGCGGGAGGTATCGGCGACCTATTCGCTTCCGGACCATCTCCTGCCGGGCATCGACCACGCGTCGTTCACGGTGGCGGCGCGCGAGCTCGCGCTCTGGACCAAGTTCAAAGGGCCCGACCCGGAGGTCAACCAGTTCGTCACCGGGCTCACGACCGGCAGTCAGGGCGTGATACCTCCGCTCAGCCGTTTCGTCGCCACCCTCAACCTGACCTTCTGAGCCATGCGAAACTCACATACCAGCAGGGGCGTCTCCGTTAGGCGCGTCGCGCGGTGCGGGCGCAGGTGGATGGTTTCGGCGCGCACCGCGATCGTGGCATTGGCGGTGGTGTCGGTGTCCGCGGCGTGCAACGACCTGACGACGCTCGAGCAGTCCAACCCGGGTCAACTCGGGCCGACCGTGTTCGCCCCGCAGAACGCGGACCTCATCGTGAACAGCTCGCGCGGCGACTTCGAGTGCGCGTTCAACGAGTACATCGCGGCGAGCGGGTTGTTCATGGACGAAATGTCAGACGCGATCTCACAGACCGCGAATTTCGATCTCGATCGCCGCTCGATTACCCCCGATTCCCCATATGGAACGAACACGTGCGACAGCCAGCAACAGCCCGGCGTCTACACGCCACTCTCGGTGGCGCGTGCATCGAGCGATGTCGCGGTGCAGCACCTCGAGGGATGGACCGACGCACAGGTTCCCAACCGCTCTCACCTCATTGCCGT
>JANWIK010000192.1 GCA_025449955.1 Gemmatimonadaceae bacterium | reverse complement strand
TCCGTCGGCATGTCCGCAGCGCGGCTCCGCGTGATCGATCGCGTGGTACAGCGCGGCATTCACGCCGGCGGCTTCCCCGGTGCCGCAGTGGTCGTCGGCCGGAAGGGCGCCGTCGTCTGGGAAAAGGGGTTCGGACACATCGATTGGAAGTCATCCAGCCCGCACGTCTCGCCCACCCAGACAGAGTACGATCTCGCCTCGCTCACCAAAGTCGTCGGCACCACCACCGCCATCATGATTCTGTACGACAAGGGTCTCTTCAAGCTGGACGACCCCGTCGCGAAGTATCTGCCCGAATTCACCGGCCCGGGCAAGGATAGCGTCACCATTCGCGAGCTGCTCGAGCACCGCTCGGGTCTGCCCGCAGACCGAGAGCTGTGGCGCCTCGCGTCGTCGCCCGAAGAGGCGCGGCAAATCGTGCTGAGCACGCCGCTCGAGTACAAGCCGGGCTCGCAATACGTCTACTCCGACCTGGGCGCCATGACGCTCGGGTTCCTGGTCGAGAAGCTGAGCGGCCAGGCGCTGGACGAATACCTGAACATGTGGGTGTTCCAGCCGTTAGGCATGACCAACACGTTCTATCGTCCGGCGGACTCGGTGAAGTCTCGCACCGCGCCCACGGAAGACACGCCGCCGCGCGGCTATCCGCTGCAGGGCGAGGTGCACGACGAGAACGCGTATGCGTTAGGCGGCGTGGCCGGACACGCCGGGTTGTTCAGCACGGCGGCGGATTTGTCGATCTTCGCCCAGATGGTCCTGAACGGCGGCGTGTTCAACGGCATCCGCATCGTGAGCGACTCGACGATGAAGCTGTTCACGCACCGCGCCGCGGGCAGCCGCGCGCTCGGTTGGGCGATGGCCGACGGCCAGTGGGGCTCGGGCCGCTTCCTGAGCGACGAAGCGTTCGGTCACGTGGGCTACACGGGCACGTCGCTCTGGATCGATCCCGATCGCGACATGTTCGTCATCCTGCTCACGAATCGCGTGCACGAGCCGCGCGCCCGTCGCCCCGAGAAAGTGATTGCCGACATTCGCGCCGACCTGTCCGATGCGGCGGCGATCGCGGTGATGGACGATCCCGATCAGCTCATTGCGATGCCGGCATCGTTCCGCGCCGATCGCGCGAGCGGATGGAACCACATCGAGCGCCGTCATCATCGCCGGGTGCGCCACCGCGGTACGAAGTCCACCGTGCGGATCGCGAAGCGCCACAGCGTGACGTCGTCCCACAGCAAGAAAGCGGTCGTCACCGCCAAGAAGAGCCACACGGCGCGCTCGAAGTAGGCTTGCCCGTCGGTTCGGCGCCGGTGAAGTTGCAGGAGATGACCGACACCGACATGAGCGATCAGCCCGAGCCTCCGCTCCCCGATTCACCGAGTGCATCGGCGCCAGCCACGCCGCCCGCACCGGCTCCATCCGCGCTCACCGAAGACGTGGTCAAGGCGACGTTGCGGCGCGTCAAAGATCCCGAGCTCAACCTCAACATCGTGGATCTGGGTCTCGTCTACGCGGTGACGGTGGACGCGGGTCTGGTGACGGTGGACGTCACGCTCACGTCGCCCGGATGCCCATCGGGTCCCGAGATCCTGAACATGGCCGAGCAGCAGCTTCGTGCGCTGCCGGGCGTCGAGGACGTGGTGATGAACCTGGTGTGGGACCCGATGTGGAGTCCCGACCGGATGGAGCCGCGGATCAAGGCCTATCTGGGCTTTTGACCGGCCGCCAGCTGCCTAACGGTACGCCGGTTAGGCAGTGAGCGCGCGCAAGAGGTCGGCCCCCATCACGTCCACCTGCCAGCGACGGAGATCATCCGCCGCGGCGAGCTCCTCCAACGAGCCGGGACGCTTGCGCGCGATGGTTTCCAACCGCTCGCGCGAAATCAGAAATCCGGGATCGAGGTCGAGGCGCTGGGCGACCGCCTCGCGCACGGCGCGCAGGCGATTCACGCGCGCGTCGAAATCCGGATCGCGGTCCCAACGCGGGGCGCGCGGAAATCGGGGAAGCTGATCCTCCGGCACCGCGAGGCCGCGGGCGATCGCGTCGAGAACGTTCGCACCGCGCCGCTCGACGACGCCCCGCGGCATACCGCGAATCTCGCGCAAGCCGTCGATCGACCGCGGCGCGATATGCGCCAGCTCGAGCAGCGTCTCGTTGCCCGCCACGCGAAACGTCGCGCGATCCAGCTCGCGCGCCACGCTGTCCCGCCATGCCACCAGCTCGCGCAAGAGCGCCAGCTCGCGCCGCGACAAGTCGCGCGCACCCTTGATCCGCTGATAAGCGTCGACGGATGCATCGTGATCCCATCGCGTGCCCTCGAGTCGCTCGAACTCTTCACCCGCCCACCCGGTCCGACCCAGCCGCTCCAACTCGGCGGCCAACTTATCGCGAAGGTGCAGCAGGTACATCGTGTCCTGGGTCGCGTAGTCGAGCATGTCCTGCGGGAGCGGGCGCATCGACCAATCGGCGCGCTGGTGTTTCTTTTCCAGCTTCACGCCGAGGAACTGCTCGAGCAGCGCCGCAAGTCCGAATTGGCGGATGCCAAGGAGCTGCGCGGCGATGCGCGTGTCGAACAAGTGGCGCGCGTGCCAGCCGTAGTCCTGGAAGAGAAGCCGCAAGTCGTAGTCAGCATCGTGGAAGATGGTTTCCGATTCCGTGCTCTCGAGCAGCTCGCCGAGTCGGCGTGGCTTCCCGATGGTGAGCGGGTCGAGAATCGCATTCGCTGACGCCGTGCTGATCTGCAGGAGGTAGATTCGGTCGACGAAGCGGTGGAAGCTCGCGCCTTCGGTGTCGACCGCCAAACGCGGCGGGTCGCCAAGCGAGGCGAGAAAGCGGTCTGCCGCTTCCGGCGTATCGATGTAGACGGTGGACGACGTGGTAGCCTGAGCGGCCGGTCGAGGGTGAGACGGCGGAGAGTGATGCGACGGCACTCGAACGTACCTCGTCATGCTGGCCGGCCTGGCGGCCTTGCGGGCGTGAGGTGGTCGAGCCAGGCGTTCGTGAATTCTCTCGCGCGGGACGCGCGAAAGGAAGCGGACTGCTACCTTGGAGTCCGTTCGTAGCGCTGGTCATACCTTTTTCTGCGACGGTATCCATGTCCGACGCGGTATCACGCAGATTCCCGCCGCCCGGGAATGCCTGGCGGTCACGCGACGTACTGCGCGTGGCGGCCATCGTCTTTGGGTTGTACTTCGTGTTGCGGCTGCTGTGGTTCGCGAACGCGTTGGTCCTGGTCGCGTTCCTCGGCGTGTTGTTCGGCCTTGCGATTTCGGCGGGCGTGGACCGCTTGGTGCACTTCCACGTTCCGCGCGCGATCGGAGCAGCCACGATCGTGGTGGCGTTCTTCGCGCTGCTCTATGGCGCCGGCGCGGTGATCGCGCCGACGGTGAGCGACCAGCTCACGGTGCTCAAGTCGCGGCTGCCCGAGGCGCAGGCGCGACTCGAGGGATGGATGCAGCAGAAGGGCGGATTGATGCGCGCGGTGATGGGCGCGAGCGCGGCGCCGGACTCGGTGGCGGCGCCGAAGGCTGGTGGCGCGGCGGAACCGGTGGAGCGCGGCACGGGCCAATCGGCGCGACCCGACACCGCTCAAGGCGCGGCGCCGAGTCCGTTAGTCGAAGGGATCGGGCGACAACTGCAGAGCGCCACGCGGTACGTCTTCCCGTTCCTGACGTCGACGCTGGCGGCGATCGCGGGGCTCATCGTGATGTTGTTTCTCGCGATTTACGTCGCGGTGGACCCGGGATTGTATCGGCGCGGGTTTCTCGTGCTGGTGCCTCCGGAATCGCGCGGTGTCGCGTCGCGCGTGCTCAGCCAGATGGCCGTGAAGCTTCGCAAGTGGCTGGTGACGCAGCTCATCGCGATGGTGGTCATCGGCGTGGTGAGCACGATCGTGCTGCTGGTCCTTCGCGTGAAGGCGCCGTTTGCGTTAGGCCTGCTCGCTGGTCTGCTCGAGTTCGTGCCCACCATCGGACCGGTGTTGAGCGCGATCCCGGCGATCGCGATGGGATTCCTCGACTCGCCCGAGAAAGCGCTCTCGGTGACGATCGCGTACATCGCGATTCAGCAAACCGAAGGGCAGGTGCTGATTCCGATGCTGATGAAGGGCGGCATCGACCTGCCGCCGGTCCTCACGATTCTGGCCCAGGCGGTGATGGCGATGCTGTTCGGATTCCTCGGGCTCATGACGGCGGTGCCGCTGCTCGCGGCGATCATGGTGCCGTTGCGCATTTTGTACGTGGAGCGCGAGGGACCGCTCACCGAAGCGCAGCTCGAGGCGAGCAGTTAGGCAGACGGGGCGGTGCGGCCGTCGAGCACGGCCGCGCCCCACGTCGCATCGGATCACTCACGCGACCGCTGGAGTCCTTCGATGGCATCGCCGATTTCGTCCAGCGCTTTCCACATGGTCTTGAACAGATCGGCCATCTCGTCCTTCGACAGCGGCGCGTCTTCACCAACGCGCATGCGGCTTTCGACTTTACGGACCTCGCGCGCGGCATAGCGCAGGTAGTCGACCGGATATTTCATGCTGGATTCCTCCCGACGCAACGATACCCACGGCGCGCGCATCGCGCCATGCGGAGACGCGTGGTCCGGAATGGCCGGTCCACATGCAACCGAACGGCTGGAACTGTTCGCGCGCTTTCCATCGTTGGCGAGCGTGGGGCGCGTCGCACTTGGCACGTTTCCGACGCCGGTCGAACAGGCGAAGATCGCCGGCGTGCGCGGAGCGCTCTGGATCAAGCGCGACGATCTCAATGCGCGACGGCTCGCCGAGACCGACGCGCGATGCGCCGGCGGCAACAAACTCCGCGCGCTCGAGTTCTTGCTCGGGCGCGTCGCGCGCGGAGACACCGTGCTCGCGTTGGGCGGCGACGGGTCGACGCACGTATTGGCGACGGTCGCGCTCGCGCGCCAACTCGGCGCGCACACCATGGCCATCCGCTGGCAACACGACATGAACGACGTCGCGAGACACGTGGATCGTCGGGCGCGCGAGTTGGCCGATTCGGTGCGGAGCGAGCGCGGGCCAATCCGCGCGCTGGCGCGCGGCTGGCTCGCGGCGCGCCGTGGACGCAGGTCGGGCGTCGTGTGGCGGATCCCGCCCGGTGGCGCGTCGCCGCTCGGGATGCTCGGCGCCGTGAACGCGGGGCTCGAGGTTGCCGCGCAGGTGGCGCGCGGCGAGGCGCCGGTCCCATCGCACGTCGTGCTTCCGTTAGGCACGGGCGGTACGGCGGGCGGCCTCGCGCTCGGATTCGCGATCGCCGGCCTCGAGACGCAGGTCGTGGGCGTCCGCGTGGTGCCGCGCATCGTGTCCAACCACCGGCGGGTGCTCCGACTGGCGCACCGCTGTGCTCGTTTCATCGAACGGACGACGGGCGCCGGGGTGCCGCGGGTACGGCACCGCGACGTGCGCGTGCTGCACCGGTATTTCGGCGGCGCGTACGGCAGGCCGTTGGACGCGGCACGAGAGGTGCGCGACGTCGTCGAACGCGCCACGGGTGTCATACTCGATGAGACCTACGGCGCAAAAGCATTCGCGGCGGCGGCGGATCTGGCGCAAACGACGGACGCGACCATTCTGTACTGGCTCACGTTCGACGCGCGATGCGTGGGTGCGCCGGCGTGTGCCGACAATGCAGCGACCATGAGAGGAGGGCCGGTTGGATGAAATGCCGACTCGCCGATGTCGACCTCGAATACGACGTGTCCGGTGCATCGCGAAGCCCAACGCTGCTTCTCGTGCACGGATTCCCGCACGATCGGACGCTCTGGGCGCCGCAGATGCATGCGTTGTCGGGAACGTATCAGTGCGTGGCCGTGGATCTGCGCGGCTTCGGCGAGAGCAGCAGTGCACCGCCCTACTCGATGGACCAGTATGCCGATGATCTAGCCGCGCTTCTCGATGCAATCGGCGTGGAACGCGCCGTTGTGGCGGGACTTTCGATGGGCGGCTACATCGCGTTCTCGATGTGGCGTCGTCACGCGCGGCGTGTGCAAGGGTTCGTGCTCGTCGACACGCGCGCGGGGGCGGACACCGACATGGTGCGCGCCCGACGCACCGAGATGCTCGCGCTCGTGCGTGCCGGCGGTGTGTCCGCCCTTCCCGTACGACTGTCCGCGGCGCAGCTGGGCGCATCGACGCGCGCGCGACAGCCGGAGCTCGAGTCGGCGGTGCTCGCCATGGCGCGTCGGGCGAGCGAGGGCGGTGTGTTAGGCGCGCTCGAGGCGATGATGGCGCGGCCGGATTCGACGAACACGTTGGCCACGATCACCGTGCCGACGCTGATCGTCGTGGGCGACGAGGACATTCTGGCGCCGCCGGTCGAAGCCGAGCAGATACACGGGCTTGTGCCGGGAAGCCGGCTCGACGTGATTCACGGCGCGGGAACCCTGAGCAACATGGAGCGGCCCGCAGCTTTCAATGCCGTGGTGAGCGCGTTCGCGGCGACGATTTGCGACACGGCGCAAACCCACTGATGGTCATCTTCCGGGCCTACGCTGCGTGGCGAATGCCGATCCTCGGCTGGGACATGACGCGGCTGACGTGGAGCGTGAGCGTGGCCGTGCTGCTGTTGGTCCTCGCGCTCGTGTCGATCTGGCACGCACACGGCCACTCGCGGCGGGCGAAGATCGTGTGGACCGTGGTCGCGGTCGTGTTGCCGATCGTCGGGCCGCTCGCGTGGGCGCTCGCGGGGCGCGAGTCGCGGCGCACGCGCGCCAATCGTTAGGCAGAAAACACGGGGGACGTCACGCCTAACCGTGACGTCCCCCGGTGATGGGCGCCCGAGCGGGCGTCAGCGCGTCGGACGGGTAGGCGGAGAATCGCCCTTGAACACGTCGCGGTTGATCTGCACGAACTGCTTCTGATTTCCCGGCACATCTTCTTCCGGGAATATCGCGGTCACCGGACACTCCGGCTCGCAGGCGCCGCAGTCGATACACTCGTCCGGATGAATGAACAACTGGTCCGCGCCCTCGTAGATGCAGTCCACCGGACACACATCCACGCACGCCTTGTCCTTTACGCCAATGCAGGTCTCGGTAATAACGTAGGGCATCGCTCGCCTCGAAATGTGCGCGACGGGAACACCCCTAACCTAATGAGAATCCACGGCAGCGGGAGTATTCGATCGCGGTTCAGTGGACCTCGACGGTGTCCGACGCCTTCTTGGCCTGGGCCAATTCGGCGCGGAACGGCATCGCTTTGTCGGGCTGCTTGAGGGTGTCGTACACGGCCACGAGGTCATTCCGTGCAAGGTTGAACCAACTGGCCGGCGGATTCGTCTGCGCCTTGAGGATACCGTAACCGTTGGTCAGCTCCTTCTCGGCGTCGGCATACCGATGCTCGAGCACGAGCGTATGTCCGAGGCGCACGTGGGCAATGCCGACCAACTGGTGGTCGGGCGCCAACACCTCGCCGTAGCGTCGTATGACATCGCGGAAGAGCGAATCGGCCACCGCGTACTGTTTTTTCTCCACGTAGACGTTGGCCAGATTCGACAGCGCAATGCCGATGAGATAGTGCTTGTCGTGGTAGATCTGCCGATAGATGTCGGCCATCCGCCGGAAATCCTGCGCGGCTTCATCCAACCGTCCGCGTTCTTGGGCGACTTTACCGAGCTCGTTGAGCGCCGATGCGACGCGGGGGTGCACGAGCCCGTAGGTGCGCTGTTGGATGTCGAGCGCTTCCGCGAGCAGCGTCGAGGCCTCGTCGTATTTCTTTTCGTCGATGAGCGTGCGGCCGAGCATGGTCAGCGCGGATGCGGTTTCGGGATTGTTGCTGCCGTACCACGCGCGAATGATGCCGAGTGCTTCGCGATAGTATCGCTCGGCGGCGACGTAGTGGCCGTACTCGTATTGAATGGCGCCGAGGTTGATCAAATCGTCGGCGACATTGGGATGGCGCGGGCCGTAGAGACTCCGGTCCATCCCGAGCGCGCGTTGATTGAGCGAATCGGAAATCGCATAATGGCCGGCATAGAAGTGCGAGTTGGCGAGCTCGGTGATGGTGGCCGCGAGCTCGGACGGCTGCGACCCGGGCGCGGACAGCAGCTGCACGGCTTGGCCGAGGGTCGCGATCGCATCCGGGTAGTGTCCCTGGTCGTCGAACACGCGGCCTAACGCGGCGGTGGTCTTGGCGATGGATGGGTCGCCGGGCGGCAGGATGCGTTGCTGCATCCCGAGGGCCTGCCGGATCAACTGCTCGGCGGAGTCGTATTGGGCCTGGGCGTCGAGCAGCAGGCCCAACGCGACGAGGCTGTTGGCGACGTCGGGGTGGTCGCCGTGGAAGAGCGCGCGACGCTCGGAGAGCGCGGCCCGGAGCAAGGTGTCGGCGCGATCGTAGTTGCCGAGCTCCTGGTAGATGCTGCCGAGCGTTTCGTAGAGCTCCGCTTGGGATTGCGGGACGCCGTCGAGCGCGCGGGCTTCCTTGAGCCCGCGGTCGACCATGGTGACGACGCGCAAACTGTCCGCCGGGCCGACGTCTTCGTCGCCGCCCTGGAACAAGGTGACCATGAAGCCCTGGACGCGCTGGGCGCGCGCCGCTTCGCCTAACGCAGCGTTGCGCGCGTTGGTGAGGCGCACGGTGTAGAACACGACCAGCCCCACCACCATGATGAACATCACGGCGGCCACGGTCACGGGACGCCAGTTGCGGCGCAGGAACTTGCCCGTGCGGTAGCGGACGCTGTCGCGCCGCGCCTCGAGCGGCTGGCCGCCCAGGTAGCGGTCGATGTCGCGGATCAACGCGTCCACCGTGGCATACCGGCGCGCCGGCTCCTTGTGCATTGCCGTTAGGCACAGGACATCCAGGTCGTCCCATTCGCTCGTGCTCGCCGCGGGCAGGCGCGCGCCGAGGCCTTCGTGCTCGCGCCGGCGCCGTGCCACGGCCGACGGCTTCACCGGATCGTGCTCGGCGATCAACGTCTCGACCTCGGCCGGCGTGCGATGCGCCACATCGAACGGCAGACGACCCGTGAGCAGCTCGTAGAGCACCACGCCGAGCGAATAAATGTCGGTGTGGATGCCCACGCGACCGGCGCGGATTTGCTCGGGCGCGGCGTACGCCGGCGTCATCAAGCGCATGCCGGTGCGCGTGTGATCGGCATCGACGCCGCTCTCATCGAGCTGCTTCGCGATGCCGAAATCCAAGAGCTTGACCGTGCCGTCCTGCATCACGAAGATGTTCGACGGCTTGAGGTCGCGATGAATGATCGCGTGACCATGCGCGTGCTGCACTGCTTCGCACACGCTGCGGAACAAGCGCAGCCGGTCCGCCATCGACGATGCGTGGTCGCGACAGTAGTCGGTGAGCGGCACGCCGTCGACGTACTCCATGACGAACCACGGTGTGCCGTCGCTCAGCGTGTCGGCATCGTAGAGCCGCGCGATGAGCGGGTGGTTCAGTTGGGCGAGCGTGCGCTGCTCGATCGCGAAGCGCTCGCGGCGAGCGGGCGAGAGCCATGCATCGCGCAGAATCTTGATCGCCGCCTCGCTGCCCAAATCATCGCGGCGCGCCAGGTACACCACGCCCATGCCGCCTTCGCCAAGGAGGCGCGTGATTCGATATGGTCCGAAGGTGTCGGGCAGCTGGTGCGGCGCGCCGCGGCCCAACACTTCGTTGGCGACGTGCGCCACGTCGCGGTCGAGGAACGACGCGCCGCGCAAGTCTTCGTCGAGCAGGGCCGAGACCTCATCGCGCAGGTCGCGGTCGTCGCCGCACTCGGCGTCGAGGAGCACCGCCTGCTCCGCGGGCGGCAGCTCCGCGGCGCTATGGAAGAGCTCCTGGATGCGCGTCCAACGCTCGGCGTCCATCGTGTTCCGTTAGGCGTGGGTTACCGGGCGCGACGCAGCTCGCGCGCCAGCCATGCGCGGGCCGCCCGCCAGTCGCGCAGAACCGTGGCTTCGGACACGCCGAGGAGCGCGGCCGTCTCCGCGATGTCGAGGCCGCCGAAGAACCGGCATTCCACCATCAGGGCTTGGCGCGGATGGATGCGCGCGAGCTCGTCGAGCGCGTCGTCGAGGGCGAGCAAATCATCGGCGGCGGCGGTGCCGGTCGCGGCCACGGCGAGCGCGTCATCGAACGTGACGATCGCCACGGCGCCTCCGCGCTTGGTTGCCTTACGGCGACGCGCCGCTTCGATGAGGACCTGGCGCATCGCGCGCGCGGCGATGCGCTTGAAGTGCAGACGCGGCACCGATGCGAG
>JANWIK010000191.1 GCA_025449955.1 Gemmatimonadaceae bacterium | reverse complement strand
GGTGCGCATCGAGCTGCACCGGCGTGAGCGGACGAACCAGCGACGCGATCCGGTCGCGCACCGCGACGATTTGAGCGCGGAGCTCCGTTTGCAGGTCGCGTTGGATCATGCGCATGGCCCGCCTCCCCCAAAAGCGTCGACGTGGAATGTTGCATAGAAAAGCTACCGTGCCGATCGTGACGTCATCAATTCATGGCGGACTCGGCATTCCGCAGCCGCGTTGTCCAAGCCCGACCCGTGCCTTCTCTGTGTGCTCGGACAATTCGTGCCTACAAAGTAGGCAACGATTCTCCGATGCGGCCGAGCGGGCCTGGATAGTTGCGGGTCAATTTTTGGTGGCCTGGAGCCGTCGGGCGTGTGGCGGCGGCGGCGCCATCGATGCATCTTGGAATCGAGGCACGCAAACGATCGGAGCTGCCTCCGTTAGGCGGGCGCGACCCGCTCGACCCGAGGACACGACCATGACCCAGACCACTGCGCTCCCGCCGACCGAGGTCACCATCCGCTCCGCGGCCCCGACTTTTCTCGTGTCCGACATCGCGACCACCATTGACTGGTATGTCGCCAACCTCGGATTCGAGAAGACGGGGAGCGTCCCGAAACTGCCGCCGTTCGTGTATGCCAGTATCGCGCGCGGCCCGGTCGAGATCATGCTGCTGTCGCTCGACGGCTATGAGAAGCCCGATCTCCGCGCGCTGCGGCCCGTGGGGCTCTGGGACGTCTACGTTCGCTGCGACGGCGTCACCGCGTTGTACGAGTCGCTCGCGGGCAAATCCTTCGTCCAGATGCCGCTCACACATCAGTCGTATGGCGACTGGGAGTTCGAGGTGCGCGATCCGAACGGGTACGTGCTCGTATTCGGCGGTACGGCATGATCGCATCACGACACGCGTGCCGGCGCGCGCCATGACCGACCCCACGCCCAACTTCGATTCCGTCAGCGTCGCCGCCATCCTCGCGCAGCGCAGCCGCGAGGACAAGGGCGCGCTCCTCGACGATCTCGTGATGATGCTGTCCGAAGTGGTGCCCGGCGTGCAGGTCGAGCGTGGTCTGCTCAGGCGCCGCGTCACCGGCATCGGCTTGCCCATCGGCAACCACATCTACCGGCTCAAGCGGAACGCCACCGATTCGTTCGAAGCGAGCCGCCAGCAGCAGGTGCGCGGCGTCGTCATTCGCACCGACCCGATGGAGATCGACGCGTTCCTCGCAGAGTTAGGCAACGCCCTCGACGCCGAATTGCGGCGCACCGAGCGCGGCCGCGACGCCATTCGCGCGTGGCTCGACGCCACGAACTCGTAAGTCACCGGAGACCAACCATCATGCCCGACTACGTTCCAGGCTCCGCCGCCAGTCTCCCCAAGGGCGCCGAGCAGCGCCTCCGCGCCATGCGCGGCACGGGCGACCGGCCGGCCTTCTTCACCAGCGACCTCTCGGTCGACGAATTCCTCCTCATCGAGCACGCCGGGTTCGAAGCGTTAGGCCTCGTCCTCGGCTCCTGCATCTATCACGTGGGATTCCAGTGGCAGAAGTGGAGCGTGAGCCAGGAGCTGCCCATCCTCACGCGCGCCATGTACGACGCGCGCGAGCTGGCCATGACCCGCATGGAAGAAGAGGCCGATCTGTTAGGCGCCGATGGCATCGTCGGCGTTCGGCTCGTGTTCAAGCAGTACGCGATGGACGAAGGCGTGCTCGAGTTCCAAGCCGTCGGCACCGCGATCCGCCATCGCGAGCACGCCGGCAGCATGCGCACCAAGGACAACCGGCCGTTCACGTCGGACCTGAGCGGCCAGGATTTGTGGAAGCTCGTGCGCGGCGGCTATCGCCCCGTGAGCTTGGCGATGGGCGCGTGCGTCTATCACATCGCACACCTGAGCTTCATGCAGGCGCTCAAGCAGGTGGGACGCAATCAGGAGATGACCATCTACACGGAAGCGACCTACGCGGCGCGCGAAATGGCGCTCGAGCGCATGCAGGCCGAAGCCGCGCAGCGCGGCGGCGTGGGAGTGGTCGGCGCGCGCGTCGAAGAATCAAATTGGGGATGGGGCTCGAACGCGATCGAATTTTTCGCGGTGGGCACCGCCGTGGCGCCGATCGCCGGCGCCCCGCCGAGCGACGAGCTGCAAGCCGTCCAGCGGGTCGTCACCTTCGACAGCACGTCGTGATGAACATCCATCAGGATTCAGTACGCCGCGCCGCTTGCGCCGCCGCGCTCGTCCTCGCCGCCGCCCCGTGCCTAACGGCACAGGATGCCGGCCCGGCCAAACCGACGTTCGTCGACGGCATGGCGCAGGTCGTGCCCGCGTTCGCCGATTCCACCACGTGGATCCGCCAGGAGCTCTGGGTCGAGACCGGCTTCGACAGCGATCACGATGGGAAGCCCGACCGCGTTCACGTGGACGTCACACGCCCTCGCCAGACGGACACCGACGGGCTCAAGGTGTCGGTGATCTATGGGTCCAGTCCGTACTATGCGGGCGTGTCGCGCGACCAGGTCGATTGGGACGTGCGCCAGGAGCTCAATGCCCAACCGAAGCCGCGCGGCCACATGGAGCCGGCGCCGTACGATGGAACCCGCACCCGCATCTCGAACGCGATGGTGAACGAGTGGGTGCCGCGCGGCTTCGCCGTCGTCCACTCCGAGGCGCCCGGCACCGGACGCTCGCAAGGATGCCCAACGGTGGGCGACACGCCCGAGCGCACGGCCATGGAGTACGTGGTCGACTGGCTCAACGGTCGCGCCAAAGGCTACACCACCGAAACCGGGTCCGAGGAAGTGCAGGCGACGTGGTCCACCGGCAAAGTCGGGATGATGGGCACGTCGTACGAGGGCACGCTGCCGCTCGCCGCGGCCACCACCGGCGTCCAGGGCCTCGAGGTCGTGATCCCCGTTTCGCCTAACACATCGTACTACCACTACTACCGGTCCAACGGGCTGGTCCGCTCGCCAGGGGGATACCTGGGCGAGGACGTCGACGTCCTCTACGACTTCATCGCCAGCGGCGACACGGCCGAGCGTGCGACGTGCGAGCGGCTGTACGAGCATGGCAGCTTCGCCGGGCCTAACGGACAGGACCGCGTGTCCGGCGACTACAACGACTTCTGGGCCAAGCGCGACCTGCTGCCGTTCGTGAAGAACATCAAGGCCGCGGTGCTGCTCGCCCACGGGCTCAACGACTACAACGTGGTGCCCGAGCACAGCGTCCGCATCTACGACGAGATGAAAAAGGACGGCTTGCCGGTCTCGCTCTACCTGCACCAGGGCGGACACGGCGGCAATCCGCCGGCCGAGATGGTCAATCGGTGGTTCAGCCACTACTTGTACGGCGTCGACAACGGCGTCGAGAAAGATCCGCCCGTCTGGATCGTGCAGGACTCGGCGGCCCAGGCGCCGGACGCGATCATCGCCGCGGCCAAGGCCGCGGAGGATTCCGCGCATCGCGCCGCCGGCAGCGGCGGCATGACGGTCGCGCAAGCCGCGCCCGCCGGCCGTCGTCGCCGCCGTCCCGCGGGTCCGCCGACGCCGTTCGCGTCCTTCCCCGTGCCGGGATCGATGCCCGTCGTGTTCCATCCCACGTCGGGCGGCCGCGGCATCGCGCCGCTCGCGTTCTCGGCTGCGCCTAACGGAAAGGAGATGCTCGTCGACGACGTCGCGATGAGCGGCAGCGCCGATGCCAGCGCCGCGCGGTCCGAGCATCGATTGCTCTACGCGACGCCGGCGGTCACCGACACGGTGCACATCTCGGGCACGCCGCGCGTCACGTTGCGCCTGGCGTCGAGCAAACCGGCGGCGAACCTGAGCGTCTGGCTGGTGATGCTGCCCTACGATTCCACCGACGTCGGGTCGCAGAGCCACGCCGGCCTCATCTCGCGCGGATGGGCGGACCCCCAGAACTACAAGTCGCTCACCAACGGCGGCAACTACGACTCCGAGCAAAAGGGCGAGAAGCTGGTGCCGGGCAAGTTCTACGATCTCACGTTCGACCTCGAGCCCGACGATGAGTTCGTGCCGCCCGGCAAGCGGCTCGCCGTGATGATCATGTCGAGCGACCGCGAGTTCACGCTGTGGCCGCACGCGGGCACGCAGCTCACGGTCGACCTCGCGCATTCCTCGTTCTCGATCCCGATCGTGGGCGGCCGCGCGGCGCTCGGCGCGGCGGGAATGAAGTAGGGCGCGGTCAGGCGCTGCCTAACAAGGCAACCGTACTGCGCGCGTCGGCCGCCGCGCCTAACCGCTCGAAGCTGGTGGCCGCCGCGTGCAGCTCGAGCTCGGCGTCGTCGCGGTTGCCGCACGCGCGGTAGGCGCGGCCCAGGAGCACGCGCGACCGCGCCGCCTCGTACGGCAGGTCGCACTCCTTGGCCAATCGCCACGCCCGGCGCAGCGTGGCCGCGGCCTTGGCCGGCGCGCCTTCGCCTAACTCGACCAGCCCGCGCGCGAACGCCGCGTGCGCGGCCAGCACCGGCGAGCCGTACGACTCGGCGATCGACGCCAGCTCGTCCGCCGCCGCGCGCGTCACGTCGGTGGCGCCGGCCGCGAACGCGGCGTCCACCTGCGCCGGCAACAGCTTCGCGCGGTCGAGCGGCGTCGACAGCGGATCCGACAACGCCCGCTCGAGCAGCGCGCGTGCGCTCTCGGTGCGGCCCTGCGCCAGTCGAAGCAGGGCCAGTCCCGGCAACGGATCGCGGCCTAACTCGTGGGCTTGCCGGAACAGATTGTCGGCCGTCTCGAAGTCGCCCATGTGCAGGCGGATCTGGCCTAACTCGTAGTATGCCTCGCCCGCCACATCGCTCAGAAAATCCTGCAGCTCGGACGCCCGCCGGGCTTCCACCTCGGCCTCGGGCCACGAGCCGTGCAAACGCAGGAGCTCGGCGCGATGCACGCGGCAAATCCCGGGGAATCCCGATTGCGCGTGCGGCTCGCACCAGTGGCGCGCCGCCTCCGTCCATTCGGCGGCACGCCGGTAATCGGCGAGCTTCTGGCACGTGCTCATCATGTTGCAGAAGATGCGCCCCGTGGTGCGGGGGCCGAGTTGCCCGCTCGTCGCCGCGGCCATGGCCTCGTCGATCGCCGCCATTCCTTCGGCGACCTTGCCGCGCGACACGAGAATCCGGCCGCAATCCTGCAGCGCCAGCGTTTGCAAGTCGCGCGCGTGCATGCGCCGCGCGATGTCGAGGGCGCGTTGGGCGAGCGTCCACGCTTTCTCGGTGTCGCGGTCATCCTCGAGCGCGAGCATCGCTTGCGTGCGCGCCATCCATCCGTGCTCGATGGATTCGGGAATCGCCGCGAGGTGTCGCTCGGCGCGCTGCAACCATCCGTGCGCCACCGATCGCGCCAGCTTGTGGAAGTGGTCCTCCGCCACGGCGATCGCGATGCCGGCCGCGCGGCGTTGGTCGTCGCGCTCGAGATATCGCGCATACGCACGTTCGCGCGCGCGGATGCAGTCGTCGCTCTTGCCGACCCACCACGCCGCTTCGGCGAGGCGCTCGAGGTGCTCGGCGGCGAGCGGGTACGCGGCATCGGCCGCGGTCAGCGCATCGAACGCTTCGTGCCAATTGCAGCGCTCGACCGCCTCCAGACCACAGCGCAGCAGCGCGTCGTCGCGCGGCGTCGCCTGGCCTAACGGAGCGGCGATCGCGCCCAGGTGCGTCGGGCGCGTGGCCGGCGGCGCGACCAGCTCGTCGAGCAGCGGCACGAGGTCGTCGACCGTTTGCCAGCGGTCGGATGGGTCTTTCTCGAGGCATCGCATCACCGCGTGCGCCAACCGCGGCGGCGCGTCGCCGCGCCGCGACGCCACCGGCTCGGGCGTCTCGGTCATGTGCGCGATCATGAGCTTGGCCGCCGGACGTCCGGCGAACGGCGGATGGCCCGCCAGCATCTCGTAGGCCACCACGCCCATCGCGTAGATGTCCACGCGCGCATCCACGTTCGGCTCGCCGGCCAACTGCTCCGGCGCCATGTATCCCGGCGTGCCCAACCCCATTCCGGTTCCCGTTAGGCGTTCGGCGGGCGTGGCGAGCGTCGCCTGCTCGACGGCGCGCGCGATGCCGAAATCGGCCAGGATCGCGTGTCCGTGCTGCAAAAAGATGTTGTCGGGCTTGAGATCGCGGTGCACCACGCCTAACGCATGGGCGAACGCGAGCGCGTCGGCCACCGTGCGCAGCACGCGCACCGTTTCCTCGATCGGCAGCGCGCCGCGCACCGTGATCCGATGCCGGAGCGATTCATCGCCGACGTACGGTGTGATGTAGTAGAGCAGCCCGTCGCGCGCGCCGGCGCTGAGCACCGGCAGAATGTGCGGGTGCTGCAGCTTTGCCGTGACGAGGATCTCGCGCTGGAATCGCTGCGCGCCGGCCTCGCTCGCCAGCTCCGGCGGCAGCAGCTTGACGACCACACGGCGGTCGAGCGATCGCTCCGTAGCCAGAAAGAGCCGGCTCATCCCTCCGGGCGCGAGCTCGCGCTCGATGTCGTACGACTCGCCGAGTGCGTTCTGCAGTCGGTCGTAAAGTTCAGTCGACACGAAACATCCGGTGGCGAGGGATGCTCTAGTTATCCGGTTCCGGAAGCAGGGTCAAGGACGCTTACCCGAGCGTTGTGGATCAACTTGAATGAGTTCAGCGCCAGGTAAGCGAGGAAGCCCTGGCATGGGGGCACAACGCACCCACGCCCCACGGGCCCGACTCAGTGCGTCGGGTTCACTGCCCAGTCGATCGGTTTCTTGTCCCGCGAAAGCTCATGATATTGAATCGCAACTGGCCGCTGTCCCGCGACAACCGCGAACTGGATCCATCCGCGGGCGCACTGTTTGGGCTTGAGCGGTGTAATCTCGAGGCTCGGCTGCTTGTGGGTGCCGGACGAGCCGATCGCCGAGCCGTCGGCAAAGTGGAGTTGGAAGTAGGACGGGAAGGCGAAGGTGCCCGGTGGCGCGTTGTCTCCGGCACACACCTCGACGTCGGCGACCACGCTGCTGATCGGGGTCGGCCATGAGATGCTGTAGACGGTAACCACCCGGCCGCTTTCGGTGATGCGCCGGTCGGGAGCGAGCTGAGCGGAGGCGGCGTGGGCGACGAGTGCGAGCGCCATCGCCGACAGGAATCCGTAGGCGCGCATGGTTCGTCCTCCGAAATGCTGGACTGGAACGGTCGCCCGGGATAGGCGCACCGACATACTGAAGAAACCGCCCTTGCGGGCTCGGCCACAAGAGCCTCGCTCGAAACGTACCCTCGATTATCGTTGAGCCATGAAATCGATGAACCGGCGCGAAGCGCTCAAGCTCGCCGCCGCGCTTGGCGCGTCGCTCGCGTGGACGCCGCGCATTCCGCGCTTCTCGTTTCCGGCGTGGACCGAACGCCGCGATCTCTTTCCGCAGGGGGTCGCATCGGGCGACCCGCATCCCGACAGCGTGTTGATCTGGACGCGACGCCCGCCGGTGGATGGCGACGCCGCCTCACGCCTAACGGCACAGGTCGCTGCCGATGTGGCGTTTCACACCGTGGTGGCGGAGACCACCACCACGCTGTCCGCGGATTCCGATTGGACCTGTCGCGTGCTGGCGGCGGCACTCAAGCCGCGCTCGGAATACTGGTATCGCTTCATCGATGATCGCGGGAACGCGAGCCGTGTGGGGCGCACGATCACCGCGCCGGCGCCGCGCGACACGAAGCCGCTCAACTTCGTGTTCGTCTCGTGCCAGAACGTGCAGCAGGG
>JANWIK010000190.1 GCA_025449955.1 Gemmatimonadaceae bacterium | reverse complement strand
CGACGAGTGCGGCACTCGGGTAGCCGCGTAAGAGGTCGGCCGCCGTTAGGCGGAGCGCGCGCCAACAACGCGCCGGCGACGCCAGCATCGCCACCTCGTCACTTGATGAGCGGATGGATCCACGTGTTGGAATACTCGATGGAGACCGACACCGGAAACGCCGACCAACCGCAAGTCACGTTCACGGAAAGGCCCATGAACGCCAGAGTTGAGCCCCTGCCAGCCGCCGGCGCCACCACCGAGAAGAGCAGGCTGCCCCCCGATGGCACATCCACCGAAAATCTTTGGCCCGACACTGGCCTGAAAGCAGATGAAAGGACCTGCGAAGTCGCTTGGTGTGCCGAAGATCATCGTCCACTCGAGGCCGGCGCCGATACCGGCAAACATGCCAAACACGACGCCGACACTTCCGTAGACACCGAATTCAGGAGTCGTCGATGCGTAGATGCCGCCCGAAGCGTTGGCGCCCAGCACCCAGCCCGCCGTTCCGGTCTCCCCGAGTGCGCAGGTCAGATCGAAGCTGTGGCGCGATGCCATCGGAACGACCGGCGACGGTATCACCGATACCGCAGGACGCGTCTCACTGATGCCGAGCACATCGAGCGCGGCCCCCATCTTTGCATTGAGCGGTTTCTCGAGCTCCATCGAGGCCTTCATCGCCGCTCGTTCCGTGGAAGTGCGCGGCGTCATCGCGGGGGCGGACACCATCCTCCCCCGACTTGGGTCCGGGCTTACGGTGAGCTGCGAAAGATCGAGGTGAAGCTCCCGGATCATAGCGCCCTCTCTGGATGTGACTAACGCGAGCTCGCGTGGCAGCGACGCGCAAAAACTCCGCATGACGGCGACACGCGCGGAAACTAATACGCCGGTGCGTCACGCTGTCCAGGTGTCACCGGGAGGTGCGGACGCGAGATGGGGACTCGTTGAACCTTGGGGATGTCGTTCATCGGCGCCGAGAACGGTTCGGGCCGGCGACAACGCCGTGCCGGAAGACGGATATCTTCAACGCAAGCTGTCGTTGTTGCCGTCGCGGTCGCCATCGTTTCTTCCTGACTCTCGGCTGATCCGTGGAAACTATTGAGGCCACTATCCAGTTTGGCTTCTGAGTTGCCATGAACGGCGGGAGCATGTTTCGACACGGTCCGAACTAGGGGCCTGGGAGGACCCGCGCCGCTGCCCCCCGCTGCGACATTGCTCGATGCCGAGAGTACACTGCGCGAGCCGCCGGGAGGGTACCCCGATGAGTCAGAAGTCCGTTAGACATCCGCTTGTGCCACACCACTGCTTGGCACGAAGCCGCGCGGCCGCGCCGACTGACGCCGATCACGCTGCCTCCACATCAGGCGGCGCCTATCGGCGCATGTTCCCTGACCTGCCGGCGTTGCCGAGTGATGAAGGGTTCCTTCGCAAGCTAGGCACCTCGTGCGGCATGCGGGTCTCCACGACCGCGCCTAACGGTCAAGACGACGCGTCGAGCGCAGCCGGCTGGACCATCTTCGGCCAGTTCATCGCGCACGACATCACCGCCGATCGATCGCCGCTGGTCGAACGGGCCGACGTCGCCGCGCTCGAGAACGTCAGGCGCCAGAAGCTGAACCTCGAATTCCTGTACGCTTCCGGCCCAACTGGCGACCCGTACCTGTACGACGTGAACGACACGGCCAAGTTCCTCTTGGGTCTCAACGATGCCGGCAGACCCGAGGATCTCCAGCGCAACGCGCAGGGCATCGCGATCATCGCCGATCCGCGAAACGACTCGCACCTGCTCGTGTCGCAGATGCAGGTGATGTTCCTCGCGTTTCACAATCGGGTCGTCGACTGGCTGCGCGAACGGGGCACCGCGGAACAGCGCATCTTCTCCGATGCCCAACGACTGGTGCAGTGGCACTACCAATGGATCATCCTGCACGAGTTTCTCCCCGAGCTCGTGGGTGGCTCGTTGACTAACGCACTGCTCGCGGGCGACTCGCGTTACTATCGTCCGGCGGCCAATCCGTACATCCCCCTCGAATTCGCCGATGCCGCGTACCGTTACGGCCACGGCCAGCTTCGCGAGACGTACCGGCTCAATTCCGCGACGGGCGTGGTGCCGCTCTTTCCCGACCTCGTGGGATTCCGGCCGGTTCCCGCATCGCGAGTCGTCGACTGGGCGGCATTCTTCGACATCCCCGGCCGCGCACCGGCACAGCGCGCGAAGAAGATGGACGGCTCGATGTGCGCGTCCATCATGAATCTGCCGCTCGCGCTCACGGGCGACGTCGAGGTCGCGGCGTTTCACAGCCTCGCCGCGCGCGACCTGCAGCGCGGGCACGCCGTTGGCCTTCCGTCGGGCGAGACGATCGCACGCCACGTAGGCGCGATGCCGCTCACGCGCGAGGAGACCGGCCTTCCCTCAATGGGTTGGGAACAGGAGACGCCGCTCTGGTACTACGTGCTCAGGGAATCTGCCGTGCAGGGCAATGGCGACCGGTTAGGCGATGTCGGCGGCCGCATCGTGGGCGAAGTGTTGGTCGGTCTGCTCGATCACGACCCGAGCTCGTTCCGCGCGTCGCGTCCCGACTGGCGGCCCGAGTTGCCGTCGCGTGAGGCGGGGGCGTTCACGATGGCCGACCTCGTGATGCTGGTCGACGGCACGCACGCCGGCGCCTAACCGATGGACCAGGCGCCGGCACAGCTACTTCCTCGTCGATCCGAGCATCACAGCAACAGTGCGTCCTCGCGTCCCCATCGTACGTGCCCTGATTCGGGCCGGTGACGCCTAGGTAACGCCGCTCAATTTTGACGAAGTACGATCATCGCCGGTGTCGTTGGTCCGCTTGCCACGGCATACGCTCCCGACGCCGTCTGAGTGGAGACGTCGGCATCGCGCCTCAGCCTCGCGCTTTCTCTTGAAAGTCGGCACTTTGGTGGGATCATGATCGACACCGCGCATCTCGCCGCCGCCCTCGCCGGCCGCTACGTCATCGAGCGGGAGCTGGGGACGGGGGGGATGGCAACCGTCTACCTCGCCCACGACGTCAAGCACGATCGCCCCGTGGCGCTCAAAGTCCTTCGGCCGGATCTTGCGGCGGTAATCGGTGCGCAGCGGTTTCTGGCCGAGATCAAAGTCACAGCCAATCTCCAACATCCGCACATCGTCACCCTCATTGATTCGGGGGAGAGTGACGGCACGCTCTGGTACGTCCTGCCCTACATCCGCGGCGAGTCCCTGCGGGACCGGCTGAACCGGGAGCGGCAGCTCGGCGTGGACGACACGCTCACCATGGCGCGCCAGATCGCGAGTGCGCTGGACTACGCGCACGCGCAGGGCGTGATCCACCGGGACATCAAGCCCGAGAACATCCTCCTCCACGAAGGCGAGGCGATGCTGGCCGACTTCGGCATTGCCCTCGCCGTGACGCAGGCGGGCGGCAATCGCCTCACGGAAACCGGGCTCTCGTTAGGCACACCGCAGTACATGAGCCCGGAGCAGGCAACCGCCGATCGCGTGCTCGATGCGCGGAGCGACGTGTATTCGTTGGGCGCGGTCGTGTACGAGATGCTGGCGGGCGAGCCGCCGCATACCGGGGCCACCGCGCACGCCGTCATCGCCAAGTTGCTAACGGAGCGCCCGGTCTCGTTGCGCGTGCTGCGCTCGACGCTCCCGCCCGACATGGACGCGGCGGTGTCGCGGGCGCTGGAGAAAGTGGCGGCGGACCGGTTTCCGACTGCCGGGGAGTTCGCGCGCGCACTCGAGTCGAGCCGCGGCACGGCCCCGGTCATGGGGATGGACGCGCGTCCGTCGCGCGCTCGCACACGTGCGCTGGTTGTCGGCGTACCACTCGGCCTGGTGCTGCTGGCGGTCGTGGGGTGGCTCGCGTTTCGCGGCCGCGCACGCGCTTCCGCGCCGCCGTCATTCAATCTGCGTACCCAGGTCACCTTCACCGGCAATGCGACCCGTCCCGCGCTTTCGGCGGATGGGACGGAGATCGCGTACGTGGTCCACGAGTGCACGACGTCGGGATGCCACGACGCCATTGAGATCCAGGACGTCGACGGCGCGGCGAAGCGGCGCCTCGTCGACAGTGTCTCGACCGTCGAGTACATCAACTGGAGCCCGGACCGTCGCTTTCTCATTTTCGCTGGTCCGTTAGGCAATGGCTACGCCTCGTTTCTCGTTCCGACGCTCGGCGGTCCGCCGCGAATGTTGGGCGCGAGTCCGTATGCCTTCCTCTCGAGCGGCGACTCGGTCGTGGCCGTCGACGGCAGCCAAAAGGATACCGTCGGATGGCTGAAGACCCAGCCGCTCGACGGAGAGGCACGGGACAGCGTCCTCGTGCATGGGCTAGCTGGCGGCGGTTATACCATGGCGTTTCCGGGAGACCGTTGGCTGTTGCTCGCCGGAGTGGGTCGCCACGGCTTCGAGGCGCGGATTGTGAATCGCCAGGCACAACAGAGCGACATCTTCGCGCCCAACGGGGCTCAGGTCGGCGGCAACGATGTCTGGTCTTCGGTCCGCCTCGGAGGAAATCGGTACGGTGTGGTTCGCCTGCCGGTGGATCTCGCGAGCGGCCAGTTTCGACCTCCAGCCGATACGGTGCTCGATGCCGCCAGTTCCGTCTTCGACGTCTCGGCGGACGAACGGGCGATCGCCTACGTGGAGGGTGTTAGGCAACAGGACGTGTGGGTCATGCCCCTGGCTGATGCCGTGCGCGGACAGTACTCGCCTCAATACCACATCTTCGGGTCCACGTCCGGGCTCGATGGCGGGTTGGCGCCGGACGGAAAGCACGTCTTCATCGAGCACACGGAGGCCGGGCCTAACGGAAGCCGGGTCATGGCATCCGTGGTCCCGGCGACCGGAGGCGCCGGAGTCGACTACGATTCCCCAGCGAACCATCGCGGTGCCTTCTGGTCGGAAGACGGAGCGTCGATCGATATGGAATCGCCGTCCGCCAACGGGACGCTTTTCGTGATGATCGATCCGCAAACGGGGCGGCAGATTCAGACGTTCGCGATCAGCGACACCGGAGTGCATACCTTCGATGCGCTCCCTGGCGGTGGCTGGGTGTGGGTGCCCGCATCGCACGATCGGGTGCGTCTCGAGCGTAAGGCTCGAGCAACGATTGAAGACCTCCGCAGTCCGAGCGGCGAAAACGTGTTCAACGTGAACTCCAGTCCGGACGGAAAGCGGCTGGTCACCATGGGCGCTACGGCAGCGGGCGACACTGCCGTTTTGAATGTGATTTCTGTGGCGAGCGGACAGGTCACTCGGTGGATGACCTTGGAGACGTCCCACCTGTGGGCCAACTGGTTGAGTGATGGATCACTAATGGCGAGCGCGGACTCGGGGTCGGAGAAGGCGATGTATCGCGTGAGCGGCCCCGGTCACGTTCAGCGCCTGGGCCTGGTTCCGCGGGCTTACTCCGTGTCGTGGTCGAGAGATGGCCGACAGGTGTCCGTCATCACGTCGGCGATTCACGGCGACGTCTGGCTGGCTCGCAGCTCGGTCCGCAAACCATAGCAGGTTCGGGAGCGGCGATGCGCGGTGCCTGTTTCGGTATCGCGTCGGGCACCGGATTCGGGCCCCCGATGAGGCCGTTAGGCCGTTAGGCCGTTAGGCCGCGCTGGTCGGCGGCGTGCGCCACGGCCCTCCGCTCGCACTGCGAGCCGAGCAGCTTCGGCAAGGCGGCCACGCTGCATGCAGGAACCGAATGGTGGGCCTCCCGATGGTGGGGCATGCGCCCGCCCGCGCGCCT
>JANWIK010000189.1 GCA_025449955.1 Gemmatimonadaceae bacterium | reverse complement strand
TCTCGACGGCGAGGGCGACGAGCGGATGCGCGATGTCGGTCTCGCCGCCCGGTCGGTTGCCGATGCGCGCGATCGATTCGACGAGCGGTGCGGTGCCGCGCGCGCGTCGTCCATTCTCCTCATCGGCTGCGGCGCGGGCGGCGGCGTGGACCTCACGCTCATAGCGGTCGAGCACGTCGACAGAAGTGGATCGGAGGTCGACCTCGAGCCAGCCTTCGTCGGGAATCGCGTTGACGGCGATGCCGCCGCCGATGCGGCCGACGGACAGCGTGGTGCGCGGGTTGGTTGGGCGGGGCAGGCGGGCCAGCTTGCTTGCCACGAGCGCCGCGGCGTGGACTGCGTTAGGCACGCCGAACGCCGTCCAGCTATGTCCGCCGGGTCCGCGGAACGCGATGCGGAAGCGTCGCGAGCCGAGGGCCCGGTGCACGATGCGTTCGTCGCCGGCGCCATCCAGGGCAATGGCGGCGCGCGCGTCGCGGGCATAGTGGTCGAAGAGATGTTTGGCGCCGCACAAGTCGCCCGTGCCCTCTTCGCCGACGGTGGCGACGAAATCCACGGGTGCGTGCGTGCGAACGCGGACGCCGTCGATCACGTCGGCCAGAGCGAGCATGGCGGCGAGGCCGCGGCCGTTGTCGCCGATGCCGGGACCGACGAGTCTCGTACCGGAGCGATGGACGAGAACCGGCGTGCCGGTGGGAAAGACGGTGTCGAGATGGGCGCAGATGACGACGGGTGCGACGTCAGCATCGCCGTCGCGCCGGCCGATCACGTTGTTCGCGGCGTCGAGTCGCACATCGCGAAGTCCGATCGATCGGAATCGGTTGGCGACCCACGCGCCGCGACGGGTCTCGTCGCCGGTGGGCGCCTCGATTTCCGAGATAGCGATCTGCGATTCGACGATTGCAACATCGCGCTCGCGGAGTGCGTCGCGTGCGCGTGCTACGGGTGCGGAGGTCCAGAGATCGTGGACGGGCGCCTGGCGCGGCATGCCTTCAATTGATCTCGGGATCGGAGATGCGCAAGGGTATATTGCGAGCAGCCGGCGACGAACCTTTGGACGACGTCCTTCCCAGGTACCCATGGACGAACGCGAGCTGATCCACGATTGGAACACGGCCGACACGCCGTTCGATTGGCGCTCGTGTCGCGTCGAGCTGGACGACGAGACGTTGCGCGACGGATTGCAGTGTCCGTCGGTGACCGATCCGTCGATCGAGGACAAGCGGGCGCTGTTGCATTTGATGGTGGAGCTGGGCATCCAGGCGGTCGACCTGGGACTACCCGGCGCCGGTCCACGCGCGCGCGGCGACACGTTGGCGTTGGCGCGCGAGGTGGTGAGCGCGCGTCTTCCGCTGTCGGCGAATTGCGCGGCGCGCACGGTGCTGAGCGACGTGGAGCCGGTAGCGGAGATTTCGCACGCGACGGGTCTCACGATCGAGGCCGCGACGTTCATCGGATCGTCGCCGATTCGCCAGTACGCCGAGGATTGGACGTTGGACCGGATGCTGCGCGCGAGCGAGGAAGCGGTGACGTTCGCGGTGCGCGAGGGGCTGCCGGTGATGTTCGTGACGGAAGACACGACGCGCGCGGCGCCGGACACGCTCAAGGCGCTTTACGGCAACGCGATCCGGTGGGGGGCGCGGCGTTTGTGTCTGGCGGACACCGTTGGGCATGCGACGCCGGACGGCGTGCGGGCGCTGGTGGGCTTCGTACGCGACGAGATCATTGCGCCGAGCGGTGAGCCGGTGAAGCTGGACTGGCACGGCCACCGCGACCGCGGGCTGGGCCTGGCGAACTGTCTGGCGGCGATCGAGTCCGGCGTGGACCGCGTGCACGGCACGGCGTTAGGCATCGGCGAGCGCGTGGGCAACGCCGAGATGGACTTGCTGTTGATCAATCTCCAGTTGTTGGGCGCGCACCGGCACGACCTGAGCCGGCTGCCCGAGTACTCGCACCTGGCGTCGCGGGCGTGCGGCGTGCCGATTCCGCCCAGTTATCCCGTGTTAGGCGAAGACGCCTTCCGCACCGGCACGGGCGTGCACGCGGCGGCGATCATCAAGGCGCGGCGGAAGGGGCATGCGTGGCTGGCGGACCGGATTTATTCGGGCGTGCCGGCGGGCGATTTCGGTCTCGCCCAACGCATCGAGATTTCGCACGTGTCGGGCTTGTCGAACGTGAAGTACTGGCTCGAGGAGCACGGTCACGACGCGGCCGACCAAGGATTGTGCCAGCACGTGTTCGATGCGGCGAAGCAGGTGAGCCGTGTGCTGAACGACGACGAGATCGAGACGCTGGTGGCCGCGTATCGGAGCCAGCCGGCGCGGGCGTGAACGCTCCGCTCGCCCAGGTCTTCGAGGGATATCTCGACCTTCGATACCGAATCGATCCGGTCGAGGGAACGCGCGCGGGACGGCGCGAGCTCGACGGGCTGTACGGCGCGTTCGACGCGGCATCGATCCAGGCGCACGCGGCCGCCTTACGGAGCTACACGGGCGCGCTCGAAGAGGCGTCGGCCGAGTCCCTGGACGACGAGATCGATCAAACCGCGGTGCTGCACGACGCGCGGCAGCTCCAGTCCACGCTCGAGCGCGAGCGTCCGTTCGCACACGACGCGACCTTCCATCTGCGGCACGCGCTCGACGGGTTGCATCGGCTGACGATCGGGGACGATGAGTCCGACCGGGAGCGCGCAGCGGCGCTCGTCGCCCGGCTGCGCGCGCTGCCGGCGTTCCTGAGCGCGGCGGACGAGGCGCTGGCCCATCCGTCGCGGCCTCTGTTAGGCACGGCGGCGATGATGATTTCCGGCGGGCTCGCGTTGCTGCGCGACGACGTGCGTGAGGCGCTGGGGCCGTTGCTTCGGGATCCAGGCGTGGCGGCGGCGCACGACGCGGCGGGGGAGTCGCTCGAGCGATTCGGCGATGCGTTGACGCTGATGGACGAGCGTGCGCAGGACAGCGTGGCGATCGGCCGCGACGCGTTCGAGCGGCGCATGCACACGGCGCACATGATCCAGGACGGCGCCGACTCGCTGCTGCGTTGGGCAGAGGGCGCATACGAGGCGGCGCGCACGGCGGTCGAGGCGGCCGCGGCGGCGATCGCGCCGGGCGTGTCGTGGCGCGAGGTGGTGGAGCGGGTGAGTGGCGATACGGTGCCGGTCGCATCGCTGGCGAGTGCATACGCCGACACGATGGATGCGGCGCGTCGGTTCGCCGCGGAGCACGGGTTGGTGCAGGTGGTGTCGGCGCCGGTGCGCGTGATGGCGACGCCGGATTACCGGCAGCCGTTGGTGCCGTTCGCCGAATACGAGGGGCCGGGGCCGTTCGCCGCATCGCAGGCCGGGACGTTGTACGTCACCATGTCGCACCTGACGGGTGCGGCGGTGCATCGGCAGTCGGACATCGCGAGCGCGGCGATCCACGAGGTGATTCCAGGGCACCATCAGCAGGTGGTCACGGCGAACACATCCGATCGAGTGGTGCGTCGCGTGTTGTCGAGCGATGCCAGCCGCGAGGGGTGGGCGTATTACTGCGAGTCCATGATGGCCGACGCGGGCTTCTTCGCGACGCCGGGCGCGCGGCTGCTTCACGCGCGAGACGTCCTATGGCGGGTGCTTCGCGCGATCATCGATGTGGCGATTCACACCAAGACGCTCACACCGGCCGGCGCCGAGCGACGGTTGCGGGCCGAGCTCGGCCTGGACGACGCGGCGGCGCGCGCCGAGGTGATGCGGGTGGCGAGTCGACCGACGTTCATGTCGTGTTTTGTCGTTGGGCGGCGGGAAATCGAGCGATTGCGGGATGACGCGCGCGGCGCATGGCGCGACGCGGGGGGATACTCGCCTGCACGGTTTCACGGCGAGCTGTTGCAGTACGGCGGGTATCCGACGGCGCTGGCCCGGTGGGGAATGGGGCTGGCATAGACGGTCGGTGGTCGGGCGCAGGGAGCGTCCGATACTTCAGCAACGAGGAGACTGGCAATGCGTGGAACGTGGCACGGCCTTTCGTTAGGCGGCGGCATGATGGTAGGCGTACTGGTGGTCGCGGCGTGCGCGGGCGGGGAGAAGAAGCCGGCCGCGGGGGCGGAGTCGACGGCTGCGGCGCCGCCTGCGGCGCAGCCGGCGAGTACGCCCTCGGCAGTGGTGTACGTGTCCGACGAGCGGGGGAACAAGGTGACGGTGGTCGACGTCGCACATGACAGCGTCGTGAAGACGATCGACGCCGGCCAGCGGCCCCGCGGCGTCCGCCTAACGCCAGACGGGAAGACGCTGGTGGTGGCGGTGAGCGGGTCGCCGATCGGCGGGCCGGGCGTGGACGAATCGAAGTTGCCGCCGCCGGACCGGTCCAAGGACGGCATCGCGCTGGTGGATCTCTCGACCGATAGCGTTAGGCGCCTACAGGGCGGCCACGATCCGGAGAACTTCGACATCACCCCCGACGGGAAGTTCCTTTACGTGTCGAACGAGGATGCGGGTACGGCGACGGCGCTCGACCTGTCGGATGGAAAGTCGGTCGCGGTCGTGAAGGTAGGATCCGAGCCGGAGGGAGTGAAAGTGACGCCCGACGGGAAGGAGGTGTGGGTGACGAGCGAAGGGCGGGGCACGGTGACCGTCATCGACGTGGCGACCAACAAGGCGATCGCGACGATCAAGGTTGGGAAGCGGCCGCGCTCGGCGATCTTCGCGCCGGATGGATCGAAGGCGTACGTGCCCGCTGAGGTGGGCGGCGACGTGACGATCGTGGACGTGAAGACGCACAAGGTGCTCAAGACGCTCGATCTCACGAAGACGACGCCTGGCGCCAAGCCGATGGGCTCGGCGATCTCGCCGGATGGAAAGTTCGTGTACATCACGACGGGGCGGGGCGCGACGGTGGAGGTGATCGCGACGGCTAGTGATTCGGTGGTGGCGACGATCCCCGATCCCAAGCGTCCGTGGGGCATCGCGGTGACGGCGGATGGGCAGCGTATTTACACGGCGAACGGGCCGTCCAACGATATCGCGATCATCGATGCGGCGACCAACAGAGTGATCAAGACGGTGCCGGCCGGCGATTCGCCGTGGGGCGTGGCGATCTCGCGCTAGCCCAATTCGATCAGCAGCAGCGCGCGCCTGGGCGGTCGTAGCGATCCGTCATGCGGGCGCGCGCGAATTCGTCGCGCGTGAGCGGTCGGTCTAACGGGTGTCGGCGGCGCATGTGGGCGAGATAGCGCTCGTAGTCCGGCGCGCCGACGACCGTGCGCGCGACGCGCGCGGCCGCGGCGAGGTGATCGCGGATCGTGCGAGCCGTCATTTTGCCCCCGTGGTGACAGCGGGTGTGGGGTGGCCGATGGTCCGTTCGAACAGCGCGAACACGCGCGAGTACTCGTCGGTCCACGACGACGGGCGCACGAAACCGTGATTCTCCACCGGATACGGCGCGAGCTGCCAATTGGTCTTGCCGAGCTCGATGAGGCGTTCCGTTAGGCGGACGATGTCCTCGAACTCGACGTTCGTGTCGACCATGCCGTGGCACATGAGCAGCGGTCCCTGGAGGCCTTGCGCGAAGTAGATCGGCGACGACTGGTGGTACGCGACGGTGTCCTTGTCGGGCAAGTTGAGGATGCGCATCGTGTACCAGTGATTGTAGTGCGACCAGTCGGTGACGGCGCGGAGTGCGGCGCCGGCGCCGAAGTGCTTCGGCTCGGTGAACATGGCCATGAGGGTCATGAAGCCGCCGTAGCTGCCGCCGTAGATGCCGACGCGCTCGGGCGGGATGCCGAACTTGGCGCCGAGATAGCGTGAGGCGTCGACCTCATCCTGGAGGTCGCGTCCGCCCATGTGGCGGTAGACGGCGACGCGCCAGTCGCGTCCGTAGCCGGCCGAGCCCCGGTAGTCCTCGTCGAGGACGACGTAGCCCTTGGTCGCGAGCATCTGGTTGAACATGTACTCGCGGAAGTACGTCGACCAATAGTCGACCACGTTGTGTAAATAGCCCGCGCCGTGGACGAAGATCACGGCCGCCCCGTTAGGCTGCGCGCCGACGTCCTGCGGCCGATAGATGCGCGCGGGCACCATCACGCCATCGGACGCCGGGATCTGGATGATCTCCGGGGTGATCCAGTGGTACGCGAGCCATGCCTTGGTGGGCGACACGGTGAGCTGCGCCATAGACGTGCCGGGCTTGAACGGTTCGACGAACAGCTCCGGCGGCCGGTTGGACGCGGAGTACACGTCGGCCAGGAGCAGTCCGTTAGGCGACACAGTCACGTCGTGTCCGCCCTTGGCCAGCGTGATGCGCTCGCGCGCGCCGCCGGTGACGGCCATGCGATAGAACTGCCGCTCGAACGGCGACGGTTCGCTCGTGTGCATCCAGAACCACTTCTTGTCGGGCGAGAGCGCCGCATCGAGGACTTCCCACTTGCC
>JANWIK010000188.1 GCA_025449955.1 Gemmatimonadaceae bacterium | reverse complement strand
CGCGAGCTGTTGTTCGCCGACGTCGAAGTGCCCGTCGAGAACCGGTTGGGCGAGGAAGGGAAGGGCTTCGTCAATTTCATGCGCACCCTCGACTCGGGGCGCATCGGCATCGGCGCCCTTTCGTTAGGCATTGCCGAAGGGGCGTTCGAGCAGGCGCTCCAGTACGCGTCGGTGCGCAAGCAGTTCGGCCAGTCGATCTCCTCGTTCCAGGGCATCCAGTTCCAATTGTCGGATATGGCCACCGAGATCGAGGCCGGCCGTCACCTCGTGTATCACGCGGCGTGGCTGTCCCAGCACGGACAGCCGTTCGGGAAGGAAGCCGCGATGGCCAAGCTCTTTTGCTCCGAGCTCGCCATGCGCGCCACGATCAAGGCGGTCCAGATCCACGGCGGCTACGGGTACACCAAGGACTATCCCGTCGAGCGCATGATGCGCGACGCCAAGATCTGCGAGATCGGCGAGGGCACGTCGGAAATCCAACGGATCGTCATCGCGCGCCATCTGCTCAAGACGCTCGAGGACTGACCCGCCCCGCTCCGTTAGGCGTCAGTCGTTGCGGATCGCCTTCGTCGGGTCGATGCGGATCGCGCGCACGAGCGGAATCGCGAACGCCACCGCGGCGGCGACGCTCATCACGAGGGTCGCCGCCAGGAAGGCGGCCGGGTCGAGCGGCGTGACGCCGTACAAGAAGCGGTCGAGCGCCCGGCTCGTGAGGGCGGCTCCCGCGAGCCCCGCCACGATGCCGCACGCAACCACCATCGCGACGCGCGTCGCGACGAGATGCGCCACATCGGCAGCGCGAGCGCCGAGCGCGATCCGGATACCGATTTCGCGCCGCTGCCGGTTGACCGCGTAAGACACGCCGCCATAGATCCCGACCGCGGAGATCGCCAGCGCAATGAGCGAAAATACGCCGAGCAGCGTGGCGCCGAACCGTTGGGGCATGAGCATGGCGCCGATCTGATCGGCCACGAGGCGCGCCTCGCGCTGCGGCGGATGGGGCGGCAGCGACCGCAGCACGCGGCCGAGTGCGCCCAACGCCGCCTTCGGATCGGCGCTCCGCACGATGACGTTCACGTCGCCGCCCCCATCCTGCGCGATCGGCACGAAGACCATGGGCACGTGTTGGTCGCGCACCGACGCGTACTTCGTATCGCGCACGACGCCGACGATCGTGTACCGCAACATGTTCGCGTGCACGATTTCACGGCCCAACGGCCGCCCGTTGGGCGCGAACAACTGCGCCGCGGTCTCGTTGACGATGGCGACCGGCGGCGCCCGCTCGTCGTCCGTGGCGCCGAACGGCCGCCCATCGATGAGCGGATCGCCCAGCACGTCGAAGTAGCCGTCGCTCACGGCATTGAAGCCGGCGTTCACTTCGCTTGCGTTAGGCAGGCTCGGCTCCGCGGCGAAGGGACGGACGTCGTCCAACGGGCCTAACGGGAGGTGCGTCGACAGCGCCGCGCCTGTCACTCCGGGGATGCCCGCCGCCGCGTCCAGCACGCGGCCGTAGTAGCCGCGGGCATTCGCCGGATCGCCGGCGGCAAGAGACGGGTTCACGGTGATGGCGGCAAGCGGTCTCGGGTCGAACCCGATGTCGGCCGTCAGTGCCGCCCGCATGGTCTCGACGAACAGCGCGGCGCCCACGAGGAGCGTCAGCGACAGGCCGACCTGCGCGCCGACGAGCCACGCGCGAATGCCTCGTCCGGCCGTCGCGGGCATGCGCAGCCGTTCGATGAGATCGGCGCGCGACGCGCGCAAGGACGGCATCACGCCGAACAGCGCGGCCGTGACGAGTCCTAACAGAGCGGTGAACGCCAACACGCGCACGTTGGGCGTCAGCGTGATGTTCGCGAGCGCGATGTCGCCGGGCAGGACGAACGCGGACAACACGCCGACGGCCATCCGATCGAGCACCACGCCGGCGACGCCGCCGGCGGCGGCGAGGACCACGCTTTCCATGAGCAGCTGCCGAGCGAGGCGCCCCCGCGATGCACCCAGCGCCGCGCGCAGACTGAGCTCGCCCGTCCGCTCGCCCGCTCGCACCACGAGCAGGTTGGCGATGTTCAGGCACGCGATGAGCAGCGTTAGTCCTACGACAACCATCAGCAGGTCGAGAAAGCGTACCAGACTCTGGCGATCGCCCAGTGTCGTCGCCTGGACTAACGACGTCACGCGCATGGCGTTGCCGTCGATGTCGCGTCCCGCATAGCCCAGCGCCGACGGCTCCGGCACGGGGTGCGCGCGCTCCTCGTCGCTCAGCACGGTATTGAGCTCGGCGGCGACCGCGGCGAGGCGGTGCGGCCGCACCCGGCCGACCAAATGCCAGAAATGATCCTGGTATCGAGAAAAGAGAAGGGCTCGGCGCTCGGGCGCGAAGTAGCCGCCGACTCCGATGTCGGCGAGCATGGTGGCCGGCACCCAGAGCGCGGGCGTACTGCTGAGCACCGTGCCGTGAAAGCCGCGCGGCGCGACACCGATCACCGTGAATGGCATGGGCCCGATCCTGATGATCGAACCAACGACCGACGCGTCGCGGTGAAAGACCCGAGTCCAGAGCGCGTCGCTGAGCACGACGACCGCGTGCGCCCCGGGCGCATCGTCATCTGCCGGCGCCAACAGCCGGCCGGCTTGCGGCGTTAGGCCGAGGAGCGAGAAGTAGTTGCCCGACACGAGTCCGGTCGACACCTGCTCGTTCATCCGCGCGCTGCGGGCCACGGTCTGCATCTGTTGGTACGCCGCGATCCCGCTCAACGAGCGCGTTCGCTCCGCCATCGAGCGATACAACGGATACGACACGCCGCCGTTCGGAACCCGGTCCGTCAGCGCCTGCGAGATGGCGACCAGCGCATCCGGCTGGTACACGGCCAGCGGATGCAGCAAAACGGCGTCGACCATGCCGAACACCGCCGCGTTGGCCCCGATGCCTAACGCAAGCGTGAGCACGACGACGGCGCTGAAGCCCGGGCTCCGCCGGAACAGCCGCAGCCCGCCGCGGACATCCTGCGCCGCTTCTTCGAGCCACCGCGTACCGCGCACATCGCGCACCTGCTCCTTCCGTAGCTCCACGCCGCCCATCGCGCGCAGCGCTTGGCGACGCGCCTCCTCGGCACTCATCCCGTGGGCCACGTGTTGGGCGATCTGGCGATCGATGTGGTACGCGAGCTCGTCGTCGAGGTCGCGCTCCACGGCGCGCCGCCGGACCAGCGACCGGCATCGCATCACGATCACGCGGAACAGACGGTCGATGCTCATGGTTAGGCCTCCCGAAGACGCACGACGGCGGTGATGGCGCCGGCCAGCCGCTCCCACTGGCTCGCTTCGAGCTGCAGCTGCTTGCGCCCGGCTCTGGTGAGCGAGTAGAACTTCGCGCGCCGGTTGCTCTCGGTGGCCCGCCATTCCGCCGTGATCCACCCTTCGTGCTCGAGCTTGTGCAGGGCGGGGTACAGTGAGCCATCGCTCACTTGCAGCACGTCGGACGAGAGCTGTAGCAACCGCTGGCTGATGGCCCAGCCGTTCATCGGCTGCAGCGCGATCAATTTGAGGATCAAGAGATCCAGGGTGCCCTGGACGAGATCTGCCGGCCGGCTCATGCGCCATTCCTATCGGTTACCGAGATGACGGTAGCGCGTCGCGACGTGGCTGTCAACGACGACGATGGGGGAGGCGCCCCGACGGATCCTGCATTGCGCGCCATGCCGGACGGGGCGTATACTACGGATGATGCTGCGCGAACCATCGACGCCGGTTCTTCGTCCACTGAGAAGAGGCGTCGTCGACGACCGCGCTGGCCGCTGACGGCGGCAGAGCTCCGGCAGCATCGCTCGATCCCAATCTAGTTTTTCCATGCGCGCACCCGGCCGGGCGACCCGCGACCGATGGTGTGCGTTAGGTACCGAGGGAACGCGGCACATACATGCAGTACCTTGAGCCGCGCTCCGCGCGCACCGCAGCCCATGCCCACGATTGACCGCACGCTCTCCGGACCATTCCTCGCGTACGCCCTCTTCGCGCTCGCCCTCTGGGGCGTCGTGATCAGACGGTTAGGCGTCGAGGCCGGACCGGCGTGGACGGTGAGCCGCCCAACGGAACGCTCGTTGGCGGCGCGGGCCTCGCGCCCAATCGCAACGCCCACGGGGCCGGTACGCGATCACTCCACCCCGAGACGCCGCCTACCTCCGCATGCCGGGTCGCCATCCGGCGGACGGGCCGCGCCAGTGCATGAAGCGAGAGATTCTCATCAACGCGAGTCCACGAGAGACCCGCGTCGCCATCCTGGAGGATGACCAGCTCGTCGAGTTGATGATCGACCGCCCCGACAATCGCCGTATGGTCGGGGACATCTACCTGGGCAAAGTCGAAGCGGTGTTGCCCGGTATCCAAGCCGCCTTCGTGGACATCGGAACCGAGAAGAGCGCGTTCCTCCACGCGAGCGACCTCGTCTTCCCCGAGTCCGATGAGGACGCGGACGACGAGCCCGAGGATGAAACCTCGGACGACGAGGACGAAAGCGCCGGCGGTGGTCGCCGCAAGCGCGTCAAAGCACCGCCCATTCAAGACCTGCTCAAGCGAGGCCAGGACGTCATCGTCCAGGTCTCCAAGGAGCCCATCTCGACCAAGGGACCGCGCGTCACGGCGCAGGTGTCGTTAGCCGGACGGTTCCTCGTGTACATGCCGTTCGCCTCGCGCGTCGGCGTGAGCCGCAAAATCGGCGAGCGCGCCGAGCGCCAACGCCTGCGCGAACAGATGCAGGGTGTGCTGCCCGCCGATTCGGGCGGCGTGATCGTGCGCACCGTGGGCGAGGACGTGACGCAGGACACCTTCCGCCGCGAGCTCACCACGCTCATGACCTCGTGGAAGAAGATCCAGCGCAAGACGCGCTTCCTGCGCGCCCCGGCGCTCGTCCACCGCGAAACCAGTCTCACCCGCGGCCTAACGCGAGACCTGTTCAGCACCAAAGTCGACTCGCTGGTGGTCGACAGCAAGCAGGTCTACAATGAGATCGCCGAGTACCTGAAAGGCATCGCGCCCGAGCTGATCGAGCGCGTGAAGCTCTACGACGATCTCGTTCCGATCTTCGACAAGGCCGACATCGAGTCGGAGATTCGCGATCTGGTCAAGCGCCGGTGCGATCTGCCGTCGGGCGGCTACTTGATCATCGAGCAGACCGAAGCACTGGTGTCGGTGGACGTGAACTCCGGGCGCTACACGGGCAAGCGCGATCCGGAAAAGACCATCCTCAAGACCAACACCGAAGCGGCGCGCGAGCTCGCGCGCCAGCTCCGCCTCCGCGACATCGGCGGCATCATCGTCTGCGACTTCATCGACATGGAGACGAAGGCGAATCGCGACAAGATCCTCCAGGAGCTGCGCACCCACCTCTCGCGCGACCGCGCCCGCACGAAGGCGTTCGCGGTCAGCGAGTTAGGCCTGATCGAGATGACGCGCCAGCGCGTGCGCGCCAGTCACTACCAGAACATGACCGAGGCCTGTCCCACCTGCGCCGGCACCGGGCGCGTGTTCACGCCCGAGAGCACGGTGAGGCGCATGGAGCGGTCGATCAAACGGATCGCGGTCGAGGGCAAGAAGGACCACCTGCTGATCAAGGTGCATCCCGACGTGGCGCTCTACGTGCTCGAGCACGAGCACGACCTGGCGAAAAAGCTCGAGAAGGGCGCGGGCTTCGCACTCGAGATGCGCGACGATCCGCTCCTCAAGCCCGACGAATTCAAGTTGGTCGTCAAGGGCGCCGAGCGGGACGTGACGCAGCAGTACGCGGTGGCCTGACGGGCGTTGACCAAGGGCTACAAACGACCTTTCCATTCTTCCATATTCTCGAGCAACCGAGATCGGACGCAAATCGCCGTGATGCGCCAGGCAAGTGATTCTTTGATATCGCGTGATCAACGCGCCGTCGCAGTTAACGACGCGCTCCTTACGGCTGGCGACAGTCTG
>JANWIK010000187.1 GCA_025449955.1 Gemmatimonadaceae bacterium | reverse complement strand
GCGCGCCGACTCGACCAACGCTTCGTCCGGATAGTCGAGCGGCGAGTCGATTCGATCGTAGCGAATCGCACGATCGAGTACCTGAAGGGCCAGCGGCGTCCCATTTCGCGAGAGTGAAATCGCGGGAGGCAGTGCGTCGGGCTCTGCCTCGCGCCCGCTGCCCGGTCCCACGCGCACCCGGGCCACGGGCCGAGCGATGTCGACCTCCGCGACACCGCCGCGCGCACGCGCCGCGCGATTGCGCACGATGACAGCCGGCGTCCACTCGCTTCGCCGAGTACGCGCCAGAGCCGGATCGTGACCAACGAGGTCGTGCAGCGCGTCCTCGCGCACACCGGTTGCTTGCCTGAGCGCGTCCTCGAGACGCACGTCCATGGCGCGCGCGACCTGGTCGATCGAGCACCCGCACAACGTGTCGTGTGGATGACATCGGAGCAGCGTTTTCCACGCCGCGCGCAGCAGACTGCCCCGATCGCGCGCTGCGTGGCGGGCCGCGAGGGCCGCCCAGGGCTCCGCATCGCGCAACAGCGCCCGCTCGACTGTCGCGTTCGCGCGCTTCTGATGCGCGCGTGTGGCGAAGGTGCCCTGGAGCGTCCACGTGTACCCGTAGGACGCGCGCAGCTCACCCGTCACCACGGGAACCGTCGCCGCGCGCGCGCGTTGCTCGAGCATCTCGGCGAAGCCGCCCAGCGACCCGGCGCGCACGACCGCGGGCGACGCGGCCGCGGCGAGGACCGCCACCGCGCGCGCGCGGTCGCGCTGGCGCGCATGGTGGTCGGCTCCGTTAGGCAAGAGCGCCACGCCCACCGTGCTGCGCGGGCCTAACACATCACGCATCCGGCGCCACCGTTCGCGCGCCGCTTCGTCGGATGCCGGCAGCGATGCGCCGAACTCGTATCCGTCCGGCGGCAAGTGATACAGGAGCGTCGTCGCACCATCGCTCGCGCGCCAACGCACCGTGTCACCGGATGGCCACGCCGGGCCACCATAGCCGCGCCACAGGATGGTCACGGCGCACCCAAAGCCGTGCGCGAGCGATGGAAACGACGCCGGGTGCCCGAACGCATCGGGCGAATACAGAACGCCCGGCGCCGTCGCCGCGAGCGCGGACAACACATCGCGACCCGCAAGCAGGTTGCGCACGAGCGCCTCGCCCGACGGGATGAGCTCGTCCGCCAATACGTACCACGGACCTGCCTCGATCACGCCGTCGTGCAGACGCGTCGCCAGATCCGCACGACGCTCGGGCCGCACGGCGAGATAGTCCTCGATCACCACCGCCTGACCGTCCAGTAGAAAGCTGTCGCCCGCCGCCGGCGGATCGTCGAGCACCTCGTCGATCAGTGCGACCAATCGCTGTCGAAACCGCCCCGCGGGCTCGTACCACTCGCGGTCCCAATGCGTGTGCGAGACGACGTAGATGGTGAGATCGTGCTCCGCCATGAACGCTCGAGGTCGGGTTTCGAGGTCGAACGACGGTCGCGGGAACGATTCTCGCGACGTGGGCGTCGACCGACACCGGATGGCTATAGCTCCGTCTGCACCGGAGGATAGTAGAGAACGCCGTCCTTGACGATGGCGAACGACGTCATGCGATGCGGCTCGGTTCGCGAATCGAGAATGTGGCGGACTTGGGCGCCGCGCGCGACCAGGGCGTCGGAGATCATCGACCGATGACAGCGCCACGGCACCGCTTCGGCGCACATGATCACGGTGCGCTCGCGGGCCGCGAGCGCCACGAGGTCATCGAGGGCCGCTGCGAACTCGGGAGTCAACATGTAATCGGCGTATCCGCGGAAGCTCTCGTTGCGCCAGCCACCGTTGGGCGAATCGGCGCGCGCACGCCGGCGTCCGCCCAACGCGGGATGGTGCGAGTAGCGAATGCCCCGCTCCGCCAACGACGCGGCTAGCGCCTCGCGGCCAAACTGCGGATACCGGCGCGACCCGGGGAAGCTACGGACATCCGCGAGGTGTTCGATGTGCTCGCGTTCGAGGAGCGCGATGAAGTCATCCAGGTCGCGCGTCGAATGCCCGATTGTATAGACGACACGGGCGTCCGGCGGTTGACCGGAACCTGGAAGGGGTGGAACTTGCGTCACCGTCGCGTCGCGCACCATCACCACGGAGTCCCATGCATCGGCTGCTCGAACTCTGGCACCAGCTTTACAATCTCGAAGCGCTGATTCGATGGGGCGGATACGCCGTGCTGACGGCGGTAGTATTCGCCGAGACCGGGTTGCTCGTCGGCTTCTTCCTCCCCGGCGATTCGTTGCTCGTCACCGCTGGCCTGCTGTCGTCGCAAGGGTTCCTCAACGTGTACGTGATGGGCGTGATCCTGTCGATTGCCGCCATCGCCGGCGACAGCGTCGGCTATTCGATCGGACGCGCGACCGGACCACGCATTTTCACGCGTGAAAACTCGCTCTTCTTCAACAAGAAACATCTTTACCGGGCTCACGCGTTCTACGAGAAGTATGGCGCCAAAACGATCGTGCTCGCGCGATTCATGCCGATCATTCGGACGTTCGCGCCGGTGGTCGCCGGCGTCGGCGACATGCGCTATCGCACGTTCGTGTTGTACAACGCGGTCGGCGGCATCCTGTGGGTCTGGGCCATGCTGTTCATCGGATATTTCCTGGGCCGCTCGGTGCCCGGCGTCCGCACTCATATCGACGTCCTGATTCTCGTCGTCATTTTTCTTTCTCTTTTGCCGGGCATCATCGCGTGGCTGCGTGAACGTCGCGCCGCGTCGGTGCAACCCGACAGCACCGCGCCGTAAGGCGCACGGCACTCTCGGAGGCACGACATGGCATTCGCACTTCCCCCACTGCCTTATGACTACGCTGCGCTCGAGCCGCACATCGATGCGCGCACGATGGAAATCCATCACACCAAGCATCATCAGGCGTACGTCAACAACCTGAACGCGGCGTTGGAGAAGGCGCCCGAGTTTCAGCAGAAGAGTCTGGATGACATCATCGCCAACGTGTCCAAGGTGCCCGAGGCCGTGCGCACCGCCGTGCGTAACAACGCGGGCGGCCATTGGAATCACTCGATGTTCTGGCTGATCATGAGCCCCAAGGGCGGCGGCGACCCCAGCGGCAATTTGGCCGACGCCATCGCCAAGTCATTCGGTGACGTGGCCAAGCTCAAGGAGCAGTTCAACGCCGCGGCCGGCTCGCGCTTCGGCTCCGGTTGGGCATGGCTCGTGGCCGACGGCCCGGGAGCGCTCAAGATCGAAAGCACGCCTAACCAGGACAATCCGGCGATGGACGGCCGCTATCCCATCCTTGGCCTGGATGTCTGGGAGCACGCGTACTACTTGAAGTACCAGAACCGCCGTCCCGACTACGTCGCCGCGTGGTGGAACGTCGTCAATTGGCCCGAGGTCGCCAAGCGGTACGAGGCGCGTCCCAAGAAGTAGGCCCGGCGCCTAACCGGGGCGGCAATGCCGCCCCGGTCAGCCCTCGCCCTCTCCCTCGAGGTACGTGTACCCCTCCAGCCCGGCCACGTACTCGGCGATGAACATGTTCGCCTCCTGGCGCGTGAGCGTCTTCGTCGCGCCGACTTTCCGCCGAAACGTCGCCAACAGATCGGTCGCCCGGAATTGCACGTAGGCCAACACTTCGGTGACCGTGTCGCCGTGCACGAGATCCGACACCTCGTAGCCGCCGTTGGCCAACCGCACGTGCACCGCGTTCGTATCGCCGAACAGGTTGTGCAGATCGCCCAGAATCTCCTGGTACGCCCCGGTGAGGAAGATGCCTAACACATAGCGCTCGCCCTCGCGGTACGGGTGCAGCTCGAGGCGCGCTTGGCCGTGGCGCCCCCCCGCGAACCGATCGATCTTTCCATCCGAATCGCACGTCACGTCCTGCAGCGTCCCGCGCCGCGCCGGTTCCTCATCGAGGCGGTGCACCGGCATGATCGGGAAGAGCTGGTCGATGGCCCAGCTATCCGGGAGCGATTGGAAGATGCTGAAGTTGCAGAAATACCGGTCGACCAGCTGCGCCTCGAGATCATCGATGATGTCCGAGTACTCCTCCCGATCGCGCTGCGCGATGCGCGCCACCGCGTTGAGCGTCGCCGTGTAGAGCTGCTCCGCCAACGCCCGGCCGCGCAGCGTCAGCACGCCCGAATTGAACAGGGCCTGCGCGCGCTCCTTCGCGAACGTGGCATCATGGTAGACCTCGCGCACCGAGCGGTTGGACACCGTCTCGTATCCTTCCTTGAGCTCGTGCAAAATCCCGTGGTCGTCGTCGCCTAACTCGGGCACCTGCACCTCTTGCTGCGATTCGACGTCGATCACGTCGAGCAACAGCAGCGCGTGGTGGGCCGTGAGCGCGCGCCCCGACTCCGAGATCACGTGCGGCATGGGCAGGTTGGCTTCGCGGCACGCTTCGGCGAGCGTGTAGATCACGTCGTTGGCGTATTCCTGGACCGAGTAGTTCACGCTGGCCGCGACCGTCGACCCCGACCCGTCGTAGTCCACGCCTAACCCGCCGCCGACATCCACGTGCGTGATGTCCACCCCCGCGGTGTGCATCTCGGCGTAGAACCGCGCGACCTCCTGCAACCCCGCCTTGATGTAGCGGATGTCGGTGATCTGCGAACCCAAGTGGAAGTGGATGAGCTTGAGGACATCCAGCCGCCCCATGGTTTGCAGCTTGTCGATCACCTTCACCAGCTCGCTCGTGTTCAGCCCGAACTTCGACTTCTCGCCGCCGCTCTCCGCCCAACGACCGTAGCCTTCCGACGCGAGCTTGATCCGGACCCCCGCCGTCGGCACCACGCCGATCTGGTCCGCCACGCGCAGCAGCGTATCGAGCTCGGCCATCTGCTCGATCACGATGAACACCTGGTGGCCTAACTTCTGGCCCATGAGGGCGAGGCGCATGAACTCCTCGTCCTTGTAGCCGTTGCAGACGATCATGTGGTTGGTCGACTCGGTGAGCGCGAGCACCGCCTGCAACTCCGGCTTGCTGCCGCACTCGAGTCCCACGCCGTGCGATGCGCCGAACTGCACGATCTCTTCGACGACGTGCCGCTGCTGGTTCACCTTGATCGGGTACACCAGCGTGTAGTCGCCCTCGTAGCCGTATTCGCGAATCGCCGTCTGGAACCGGCCGCTCAGCGTCTCGACACGCGAACGCAGAATGTCGGAGAACCTGAGCAGCAGCGGCAGCGTGACACCCTGCTCGGCCAGGTCCGTCGCCAACTCGTAGAGATCGAGCTCGCGATCCGGACGCGACTTGTCCGGACGCACCACCACGTGGCCACGATCATTGATGTCGAAGAATCCGATGCCCCACCCTTCGACGTTGTAGAGCGTGCGTGAATCTTCGATCGTCCAAGGCGCGGACGGTTCCGCGCCGATCTGTTCAGCGACTCGAGTAGCCATGGGGGCGAAGTTTAGATGGTGCGGCCGCTGAGGAATAGATCCCGTGAGCCCTTTACGGAAAGAGACGACGCACACGCCAACCCGTGTCGTCGCGCTCGTAGAGCAGACGCTCGTGCAAGCGGTGTGGCCGTCCGTGCCAGAATTCGATGCTGCGCGGCACGACGCGAAAGCCGGACCAGTTCGGTGGACGCGGAACATCGCCGCCGGCGAATCGCGCTTCGACATCGCGCACGCGGTGCTCGAGCTCGGCGTCGTTCTGCAGCGTGGCGCTCTGGCGCGACGCCCACGCGCCGATGCGGCTCATCCGCGCGCGAGACGCAAAGTACGCGTCTGCCTCCGCGTCGCTCACGTGCTCGACCGGCCCTTCGATGCGCACTTGGCGCTCGAGCGGCTGCCAGTGAACGCAGAGCGCGGCCCACGGGTGCGCGAGCAGCTCGCGGCCCTTCCGGCTCTCGTAGTTCGTGTAGAACACGAAGCCCCGCGCGTCGACATCCTTGAGCAACACGATGCGCGCGGACGGATGACCGGCATCGTTCACGCTCGCGACGGTCATCGCGGTGGGCTCGGGCAGGCGTGCGCGGTCGATGCGGCGAGCGTCGTCGAGCCACGCCCTGAAGTGGACGATCGGGTCCGAGGGCGCCGGCAGGTCGTTAGGCGGCGGCGTTTCGCTCACTGCGCGATGCCGCGCTGCTTCAGCTCTTTCAGTGCATCGGCGTAGCCTTGCGCGGCCGCCTTACGGTACCAGGTCACGGCCTGCGCGTCGTCGCGGGGCACACCGCGTCCGTTGGCAAACATGAATCCGACGTTGAACTCCGCCTGCGGATCACCCTGATCGGCCGCCTGGCGGAAGTACCGCATGGCCTGCGAGTCGTCGCGCGTCACACCCTTCCCCATTCCATAGAGCCACCCGAGTCTGTTCTGCGCCCACGCACTGCCCTGCTCCGCGGCCTTCCGATACCAGAAGATACCCTGATCCATGCTCGCATCCACGCCGGTCCCGTTCTCGTACGCCATGCCCGACTTCACTTCGGCGTCGACGTCGCCCAGCAGCGCCGCCTTACGATACCATGCCGTCGCCTGCGTCGCGTCGCGCGGGACACCGCGGCCGGCCTCGTACATCAACGCCAACTGATACGCCGCGTCGCGATTCCCGCCGTCCGCGGCCTTCTTGAACCACGTGAAGGCTTGGTTTGGATCGCGCGACACGCCGTTCCCTTGCAGGTACATCACGCCAAGGCTGCGCTCGGCGTTGATGTCGCCGGACTGCGCCTCGCGCGTGCAGGAGCCGAGCGCCGTCGACCAATCCTTGGCGCCGAACGACTGGGCGCAGGTCGCGGTCGGCGTCGAGGTCGTGGCCGTGACCGCGGCGGTCGGCGCGACCGTCGGGACCCCCTTCTTCGCCGCAGCACGCGACGCGTCTTTGCGCGTCTGCTGACGGCTCGCCACTACGCTGCGCGCCGCCGTCCCACGCGTACCGGCCGTCGCGACGAACGACGGCGACCACAGTAGCGTTTGCCCCGGCTTGAGCGCGACGGTCTCGTTGACGGGCGCGTAACCGGGCAGGTCGGCGCCTAACGTGTACGTGCCCGCCGGCAACGCGATCATCGGCGGCTGCCACACGATGCCATTCACGGTGAGTCGCGTGCCCACCGGGATCCGGCCGCTCACCTGGACGTGCGCCGTGTCGATCGGCGGGAGGGCCAGCGCTGCCTGCCCCTGCGCCTGCGCTTGCGCTTGCACGCTATCCATCCGCGTGGCGTCGGGCGCGGTGAGACGCGCGTGTACGAACACCACCGTCGCCAGGACGGAGACAAACCCGACCACGCCCGCGCCGATCATCCAGGGCGGGACGGGCTGCCTCGGGAGCGCCGGCAGGGTTTCGTCCACCGGAAGCTGGCCCGCGGGAATCAACACTTCCTGCGGCGTGAGGCGCGGCGCGCTGGGCCGCCTGAGCTCCGGCGCCGGCATGGGCACCGGCATCGGGGCAAGCGTCGGTGCGCCACGCGGGGGCGCAGGCATCGCCGCGGTTTTGCCTAACGAAGAGACCAACGGGCGCAAGACCTGCGTTTCGCCTAACGAATAGGACTCCGAATTGGCGCTGGTGTCGTGTTCCTTGCGCAGCCTGAGCGTCACGACCTTCCCGGATGCCAGGTCGCGCGCGAAATACACCGCGCCGCCCCCTTCCGCATGGTCCATTTCGCCCAGGATCTCGAACTCGCCCTGCGCAGCCGCTTGCACGGCGGCGAGCAGCTCCGCGCGCGACCGATTCTCGACGGGCGTCTGCGCGAGGTCCGCACCGCACTGCGGACAGAACTTGCCCCACCCGACACGCGGGGCTCCGCATTTGTCGCACGCCGCGCGCATCGATGCGCTGACGCTCCGGTCCAAGGTGCGCGCCACATCCAGCACGTACTCGCCGTGCGCGCCGTCCAACCGAAGCGCCACCAGCGCGCGCGACTCGAGGTCGCGCGCCAGGTAGATGACGCGACCCTTCGCGTCTCGGCCCAAATCGCCGAGCACTTCGTGACTCCCAGCCGCCGCGTCCTGAACGGCGCGGAGCAATTCGTCGTTCTGGTCGCCGTTGCCTACCGGCACGGCGGTCACACGGCCAGGTCCAACATTTTGCAGCATGAACGTCTCCGGCGACTCGCTTCGCGGGTGCGATTTCAACTCTACGTATCTAGCGACGCAATGAAAAGGTTGCGACACCCCGGATGCGCGCGTGCCCGCAACACGAATGTCGCGGGCACGAGCGGCCGTCGAGCGCGTTGGGAGGCGTCGCGAAACGGCCTTACGGCTGAGAGGGCTTGGACTTGTCGAATGTCGGCGGCTTCACGGTAATCGTCCGGCCTACGGAGTCCACACGCTGCTTGGCTTTCTCGGTAACGCTGTTCGTCACCGCATTCACGTCGATAGTAGGGAGCCCACCCGACGGCGGAGCCATGCTGTCTGCAGCCGCCTGACGCGCCGCACGTGCCTCGGAGTGTCCCTTCGAGTCGGACGACTTTGGCTCCGATGTCTTGGTCTCGATCGGCTTGGATTCCGCCGTCGATTTCTCGGGCGCCGGATGCGAGTCGGCTGCGTGATCGGCCGGGTGCGACGGCTCCCCTGGCGCCGGCGCCGCGGGCGACGGGACGACGGGCGCCGTTTGGACGGCCGGATGTTGCACTGCCTTCGAGTGAAGTGCCACGCTCCCCGCGGTCGCCGAAACCGTGCTCGCGTCACGGCCGCCGCCTGGATGATCCATGAACATCGCCCAACTTGCGGCGCCCACGACGACGACGGCGGCAGCCGCAGCAAATATCTTGACCCAATTGCGACGTGGGGCCGGAGTCCACTCCGCGACTTCCGACTCATCGGCTGACTTTTCGGCGTCGCGGTCGTGCGATTCGGAACGCGCAGCGTGCGGCGCTGCCCAGGCACTCTCCTCGGCGCGCGCTGGTGCCGGCGTAGGTTCGATGCGCGACGGCGCCGGCGGCGTGAACCGCGTTACCTCGGGCACAGCCGGCGTCGTGACGGCGGCGAAGGCAGGCGCCGACGGCATCGGCTGCTCGATCGGTTTGGGCGGCGCCGGTCGCCGCAAAGCGGGCGACGTGGGCGGCTCGATCCACGGCAGCGTAGTCGACTTGGTGGAGTCGCGCATCGGACCCGTGCGCGGCTCCGTCCGCTCGCTGGCGCGGGGCGCGCTGCCAGACTTGCGGGGCGCAGCCGGCGCGGCGGCGGGCGCCGGGGAGGTCGGCGCCGTCACCTCTGCCGGGGTCGCCCCGTTAGCCACGCGAGGACGCGCCGCCCTCTCGGCCGTGACCGGCTTGAGCTCGACCGTCAGCGACGGCGCGGCCGTCGGCGTTGCGTTAGGCGACTGCCCGCGAAGACGCGCGGCGCGATCGCGCAGCTGATGCTCTTCGTCGTGTTTGCCGCGGCCGGCCAGGACGTCGGCCAGCGCCTCGAGACTCGGCGCCAGCGACGGGTCGTCTGCTTTCGCCGTGGATTCCTTGGAGGCCAGCGCGCGCCGCGCGAGTTGCTCGGCCGCGTTGAGATCGCCTTCGGCGGCGCGCACCTTCGCCAGGCTGGCGACGATCGCCGCGACTTCGGGATGATCGGGACCAAGCGCGTGCTCTTTGATCGACAGCAGCCGGAGGAGGAGCGGCGCCGCGGATGAGAAGTCGTTCTTGCGGAAGCACAGGCGCGCGAGATTGCTCAGCGTGACGGCGACGTCCGGATGCCCTTCGCCTAACGTCTTCTCGCTGATCTCGAGCGCGCGGCGAAAGAGCGGCTCGGCCTGCGCCAGTTCGCCGCGCGTGTAGTGCAGCGCCGCGAGATTGTTGATGTTCTGCACGAGGCCGACGTGATCGCCGCCCAACACGCGCTCGCGAATCGCAAGCGACCGGCGGAACAACGCTTCGGCCTGCGCGAGATCTTTCTGGCGATACTTGAGCTGAGCGAGGTTGCTGAGGCTCGTCGCGAGGCGCGCGTTGTCGGCGCCAAGCAGCGTGGCTTCGCGGATCGCAGCGATGAACGACTGCTCCGCTTGCGCGTAGTCGCTCTGCGCGAACGCGCGGCGACCGTTCTCGTTGTGGCCTTCCCAGCGCGTTTCGACGGTTTCGGTCATCCGAACTCCTCCCGTGTACAGACGCGGGGGAGGTCGGGGCTGTAACTGCTTGGCGCTTCACCTTTGCGCACCCATGTGCGCGCTCAGCGAACCCTCATGGACTCGCGTTCGCGCGCTGGAACGTTCCGACCGTCGAGTCGAAACGTTTCGAGCCAGCGTGACGCGGGCCGCGGGCGTGTGCGCGCCGCGCGTTCTACAGGCCGAAGTGCTTTCCGCGCGCGGCCGCCAACAAAATCCGGCCGTATACCACGTGACTCAACACGAGCACGAGGAACAGTAAGCCAACGCTGATCATAGCGATGGCTGCTTCGGTGCGGTCGATGCCGTACGGAAGGCTCAAGAAGACGAAGAAGGCAAAGATCGCGACCAGTCCGCCGGCCGCGCCCAGCGCACCCAGTCCTGCCAGCAGCCGCATCCGTGAAAGCGAAATCACTGCACTCACCCCCTCGAAAAAGTTGACGCGCACCACCCTCGATTCTGCATGCCGTGTGCGCGAAACCCGATTCATGGTCGATAAACCCAACTCAGGTAAAACGTCGTGTGGTGACGGGTCGGGTCGTCGAGCGAGTATCCCGCTCCCGCCACCACTCGCATGTCGGGGACGTGGATACCCGTGACACCGACCTCTGCGATCGACGTCTCGATGCCGACGATGCGGTGCCACGTGTGCAGCGACTCGCCGGCGCTGCCCGCCCAGAAATAGGGACTGAACACGCCGAACGGAAGGTCGAGGCGATACGCTGCGACGCGCCGGCCTGTGGCGATGCCGAGTGGCGCGGCTGGCATTGCAACCCGTTCGGACGCGATGGGCTGATCGTACAGCATCGGATCCGTGCCGCCGAGCGCGAAATTCTCGTACGACGGAGCGCCGCGCGCGACCTGACCGTACATCCCGTGGGCAGCGAAGCCCAACCCGTCGCGCGCAACGCGGACGCCCGCAGACACGGTGGCGCGCAGCCACGTCGAGTCGGCCGTGCGTCCACCCGCCGCATGCAGCGACAGGTGCTCGTCCAAACGCCAGTCGTTAGGCGTCTGCCGGAATTCGCCGGCATATTCGGCGACGCCCAGCGTCCGCGTCTGTCGTCGGTACACCACGCCGTCGAGCTGGCCGGCGGCGACGACGAGTCGTACGGCGTGCGCGGACGCGGTGTAGTCGCGCTCGAGCGAAAACGCCGCGTCACCGCCGACGTACTGCGCATCCAAGTATGCGGGCGCCGCGACGCCGCCGTGCTGCTCCGACGGCCGCTCGTCCGCGTAGAAGCCTTCGGCGGCGATCGCCACCGGCCAGCCACGCCATGCGCCGGCGAGCGACGCGCCGCGCCACGTCCCGCGATCACCGTACACGCCGGTCGCGGCCCACGTTAGGCGACCGACCGGGTCAGTCCCCGCCATCATCACGCCGAGTGACTTCCCCTCGGCGCCGAGGCTGAGCGTCGGCAGCACAATGACGTTGCGCGGCCCAGCCCCATACGCATGCGGCGGCTGGAGCGGGGAGCGCGCGAACGAGTCGGCCGGCGCGGCGGCGGGCACCGTGGCCGGTTCGAGCGCCGACGACGTCGAGAGCGTTGGCACCGAGGTCGTGTCACTCACCGACGCGAGATCGAGTCCGCCGGCGTGCAATCGCAGGAAGTACACGGTGTGCGACCCGCGGTCGGGTTCGGGCGCCGACGCGGCGCCGGCGACCGCGGTGAGCGCGTGCTCTTCGCCCGATGCGAGCTGCATCACCGCGATGTTCGGGATCCCGCCCGAGTCGGTGGTGAAGACGATCGACGTGTCGCCCGGAAGAAACGCGCCCTCGTACCGGTCGACGCCATCCCGCGCGCCGATTGCGTTAGGCGCCGGCGCCGGGCCGCGCAGGTCGATCACGTCGAGCTCCCACCGGCCGGCTCGTTGCACGCTCACGATGACCCGGCTGCCGTCGCTCGAGTAACGCGGACGGTAGTACACCAGTCGCGGGGCCCCGGCGGCGAGCGTCTGGATCGCGCCCGTCGACAAGTCGACGAGCACCACGTCGCAGATGCCGTCGACACAGCGGTCGGCGACGGCGTGGCGGCCGTCGGGCGCCGGATCGGCGCTGCGGATGCCGGCGTCGTGCGTGATGCGATGCACGGTTCCATGCAGCGGGTCCCACAGAAACAGGTCATCGCGCAGCAGACCGTCGCGCCGCACCGACCGGCGCACCAGGAGGACCCGGCGCCCGTTAGGCATGAAGCGTGGTGCCGCGTACGCAAAGCCGGCGTGCGCGTCGAGCGTCGCCAACGGCGTCTTGGGCGCGGGTCGCCACGGTACGGCCGGGACGTCCTGCGGGTCGAGGGCGAGCAGCGCCGCTCGCCGACGCGCCAGGGTAGTATCGGATGTAGCGGCCGCGGTCCTCCAGATCACGACGCGACTCGGCGCGTTGCGCCGGGCAAGCGCGATCGCCATGAGCTTGCCGTTAGGCGACACGGACGGGGTGCCCGTGCCCCAGGCGAGCGATTGCACCGTGATGCCGCGACCCGAGTCCGCGCGCGACGCCACGGTGGCGTCGATCGCGCGCTCCACGTCCAGCGCGCGTCCCGTCAGCTCCGCCGTGAAGCGGCCGTAGAGATCGGCCGGGTAGCCGCCGAACACGCCGGCGAACGATTCGTCGAACGTGCGATCCTCGCGCGCGCTCATGCGACGCCAGAGGTGCACGAGGCTCGAGTCTCCGTCGCCTTGTTGATGCACCAGCCATTCGAGAAATGCGGAGCCGGCGAGGTACGCCATGTCCCCGCCTAAAAACCGATTGTCGACGTCCAGTTGGGCGTACGTGGGCAGCTTTCCCTCGAGCGCCCATTCGCGCAGCACCGCGGCGCGCCACGGGCTGTGCGGCCGTCCCGATCCCGTCAACTTCCCTTCGACGTAGGTGGCATACCCCTCGTCGACCCACCGCGGCGACTTGATCGCAATCGGGCCGACGCGCAACGGTGAAAGACGAGTCAGGAACAGTGCCCACGGATTGCGCGTTGGACGCGTCAAGTGGGCAATGTGGGTGTACTCGTGCACCGACAAGATTTCGCCCCATCCGCGACTGTCGCCGATACCGCTCGTTGGATCGGGAGGCATCGGCCAGAAATAGATGAGGGGATCCTCGAGCATCGGGATCGCATATCCATTGGACTGGTTGCTCGGATCCTCGACGATGATCGTCACGCGACGCGTCGGCGCATTGCCGACCACCTGTCCAACGGCGTCGTGCACGGCGTCGATGCGACGGGCCACGTCGAGCGTCCACGCCTCGGCGGATCGCGGATAGTGGATGATGAAGTACTGCGTTTTGATGGTGCGCCAGTCGAGGGATGGAACGGCGCGCGTCTGCGCGGGCAGGCCGCTGCCGGTCGCGAGCATCGCTGCCGTACAAGCGAGGAGGAACGTCCTGAGGCGCATGAGTCGATAATGATGGTCCGTTGTACTCGACCAAACAACGCGCGCCCCTCCACCAGCGCCGAGTTTAGTGCCATCTTGTGGTGCGGCGAACCGGAGAGGGGGGAGTGAGCGCAACGTTGGAGTCCGTCCTTGCATCCATTCCGTATGGCACTTGTCCCGCACCAGGGATCGGCGCTGCGGGACAGCCCGGGCCAGCCGCATGGGGCGAACTGGCCAAGTCCGGCGTGCGCACAGTCGTCGACCTGCGCGCGCCGAACGAGCCACGCGGCTACGATGAGCCGGCCGCGGCGCGTGCGGCGGGACTCGACTACGTCGCGCTTCCGGTCACACAGCTCACGTTGACCGATGCGCAGTTCGACACGCTGCGCGAGGTGCTGCGCGACCCGGCGCGTCGACCAATTGTCGTGCATTGCGCGTCGTCGAATCGTGTGGGCGCGTTGCTCTTGCCGTATTTTGCGCTGGACGAAAAGCAGCCACTCGACCAAGCGATCGAGATCGCGATCGCCGCCGGATTGCGAAGCCAAGACCTCGCCGCGATGGCGGTCGACTACGTGCGACGCCACAGCGCCTCGCCCTAACGGAGGACGACGACGTGTATCTGCGCCGCTTCTACGAAGAGCATCTCGCGCAGGCGAGCTACCTGGTCGGGTGTCAGGACAGCGGCGAAGCACTCGTCGTGGACGCCAACCGCGACGCCGAGCAGTATATCGCAGTTGCCGCCGCCGAAGGGCTGCGCATCACGCACGTCACGGAAACGCACATCCACGCCGACTACGTGTCGGGCAGCCGCGAGCTCGCCGAGCGCGCCGGTGCGACGCTTCTGCTCTCGAGCGCAGGCGGTGCCGAATGGCAATACGCATTCGCGCCAGCTGCGCGCGCGCAGTTGCTCCAGGACGGCGCGCACTTCAACGTCGGCAAAGTGCACATCGATGTGATGCACACACCCGGGCACACGCCCGAGCACCTCACATTTCTCGTCACCGACACCGCTCTGGCTGACCGTCCGCTGGCGGCAATCACGGGCGACTTCGTTTTTGTAGGCGACGTGGGACGGCCGGACCTCCTCGAGCGCGCCGCGCACGTGGCGGGGACGATGACGTCGAGCGCGCGCGACCTGTTCCGTTCGCTCCAGCGCTTCAAGCAGCTGCCGGACTATCTGCAGGTCTGGCCCGGTCACGGCGCCGGATCGGCATGCGGCAAAGCGTTAGGCGCAATGCCCCAGTCCACGCTCGGCTACGAGCGGTTGTTCAATTGGGGCTTGGCGGAGTCCGACGAGCAGCGGTTCGTGGACACGGTGCTCGACGGGCAACCCGAGCCGCCGCGGTATTTCGCGGCGATGAAGCGGGTGAACCGGGAGGGGCCGACTGTGTTAGGCGGCCTGCCGCATCCCGAGCGCCTGGGCGCGACGCGCCTTCGCACGGCGCTCGACGCCGGCGCCATCGTCATCGACACGCGGCACGCCGCGGACTTCGCAGCGGGGCACGTGCCGGGCACGATCAACATTCCGCTCAACCGCTCGTTCGCCACGTGGGCCGGCTCGCTGCTTCCGTTAGACCATCCGTGTCACCTGCTCGTGGACGAGGACGATGCTCCGGTGCTGGCGGCGCGTGCGGCGCGCACGCTGGCGCTCATCGGATTCGATCGCATTGGCGGATACTTCGGCGCGGAGGCGATCGACGAGTGGCACGCGGCCGGCGGCGCCATCGAGACCGTGCCGACGCTCACCGTGGCCGAGCTCCGATCGCGCATGGCGGCCGGCAGCGTGACCGTGATCGACGTGCGGAACGATCATGAGTGGGCAGCGGGTCACCTCGAGAACGCAAAGTGGATGCCGCTCGCGTCGCTCGCCCAACACATCGGCGCACTGGAATCGAACGGGCCGGTGGTGCTCCACTGTCAGGGCGGCACCCGGTCGGCGATCGCCACCAGCTTGCTCCTGGCCGCCGGACGGAAGAATGTGTCGAACCTGGCCGGCGGTTTCGCGGAGTGGAAAGCCGCCGGCTTTCCCGTCGAGCGCTAGCTCAGGGCGCGGCGCTCGAAACTCCGGATGCCTAACGTCCAGAAAAGGCCCGTGAGCACGACGAGCGCGCCGACGACCGCCAGGAGGCTCATGTGCGGCAGCGCGGGCGTGAGCGCGCCGCGCATGCCTTCGGCCACATAGACCAACGGGTTCACGAGGACGGCGTACTTCATCGCCGGAACGGCCTGCAATCCTTGCCACGGATAATAGGCGCAGCCGAAAAAGATCATCGGCGCGACGACCACGCTGAACATGAGGCCGATCTGCTGCGGGTTGATCGCCGTCCCCATGAGCAGGCCGAGATTCGAGAACGCCGCCGCGCCGAGAATCGTGATGAGCAGTACCGGGAGCGCGTGCGCGCCGGTGAGCGCGTCGATCGGCCCCATGATGAGTCGCGCCATCGGCAGCACGACCGCGGCGGCGATGAGGCCTTGCAGCACGCCCATCACGATTTTCTCGAATGCGATCAGTCGCATCGGCACCGGCGCCAACAAGCGGTCCTCGATCTCACGCGTGAACCCGAAGTCCTGCACCATCGGCAGCGCGACGGATTGCACGCTCGACAGCGTTAGGCTCACGGCGATGATGCCCGGTAGCAGCGCCGCGCCGTACCCGCGCCCGACGAAGCCCATGCGCGGCAGCAAGTAGCCGAACACCACGATGAAAAGCAGCGGCTGCAGCGTGGTCCGCACGAGAAAGTACGGCAGCTCGCGCCGTGTGACGTGCAGATCGCGTCGTAGCAGCGCGCCGAAAATGCGCAGCGTGCTCGGCGGCGTGAACGATGTCGATGGCATCAGTCGAGCTTCCTTCCCGTGAGGGAGATGAACAATGTCTCGAGACTCGGCGGCGAGAGGTGGATGTCACGCACGTCGCGGCCTTCGAGGCCTGCCGTTCGAATGAGCGCGGGGATCAGCTCACCACCGCGGTCGGCGTACACGCGCAGCACCGATCCCTGCGGCTCCGCGCTCGAGACGCCGGCCAGCTCGCGTGCACGCGATGCGGCGGCCGTTGCATCGCCATCGAGCACGAGCTCCACCAGCGTACCACCAGGCGCGCGTGTCTTGAGTTGTTGCGGTGTGTCGAGTGCGAGCAGCCGGCCCTGGTCCATGATCGCAAGACGCTCACACAGGCGGTCGGCTTCTTCCATGTAGTGCGTGGTCATGATGATCGTACGACCCTGCGCGTGGAGCTCGCGCAGAATGTCCCACAACGCGTGACGGGCCTGCGGATCGAGTCCCACCGTCGGCTCGTCGAGAAAGATCACGCGTGGTTCGTGAATGAGCGCGCGCGCGATCATGAGCCGCTGTTGCTGGCCACCCGACAGTTGATCGACTTTCGCGTCGCCCCGGTCGCCGATGCCTAACTGATCGAGCAGCGCGGCGGCGCGGCGCGCCGCCACCGAGCGTGCGACGCCGAAGTATGCGGCGTGAAACACCAAGTTCTCGCGCACGTTCAGGCTGCGGTCCGGATTCGGCCGCTGGGGCACGACGCCGATGCGCTGTCGCACCGCCACTTCGTTGGTGACGACGTCGGCGCCGGCGACCGATGCCGCGCCGGACGTTGGCTTGACGCGCGTCGTGAGAATGCCGATGGTGGTGGTCTTCCCCGCTCCGTTAGGCCCGAGCAGGCCGAAGAACTCGCCGCCCCCGACGGTGAGATCGAGTCCGACGAGGGCGACGATGTCGGGGCGCTGCTCCGCGCCGCGGCGGGCGCCGGGCGCGGGATACACTTTCCGCAGCGCTGCCGTGCGGATGGCGTCCGGAGTGTCGGGCATGTCGGCTCTGCGCGGCAGTGGAGGTGCGCCACATGCGACGCCGCGGCGCGCGGCGACGGCGGAGTAAGTTACACGCGCGCCGTCACGCGACAGCAGAGTCGAGCGCGAACGAACAGTCGCGTGCTACGGCTTCGGCAGATTTTCGATGAAACCGAACATGAACGTCTGCTCGGTGAGCTGCTTGACCTTCGTGCCCTGCACGCTGGCCGGTTGGTAGCGCAGCGATCCCAAGATGGCGCGTACCGAGTTGGTGAACGCATCACCGGTGGTTTGCAACACCTGTAAGCTGGCCGAGTCGGGTATGCCCTGCTCGTTCACCATGAATTGCACGCGTACGAAGCCGCGAATTTCCTGCTGCTTCAGGTCGGCCGGGTACTCCGGCGCCGGATTGTTCGGAGATGGCCACGCCGGGCACGTGGTGCGCTTTTCCAAATATGGTTTGTCGGCGCCGTCAGCGTGGCGGCCGGCGAACGCCGTCACGACGAGCGTATCGCCCGTGATCGATGCCGGGAAGGCTGGGAACGCTTTCGTGGTGCCGGCGGAGTTGATCGCGATGGTCACCGCGCTGTCGAAATCCGCGATGCCCGATGGCGTGATCAAGTGCGTGCCCGACACGCCTCCATCGCGGTGCAACGTGAACTGCGCGACGGCGAAACGCGGCGTGCGCCACGCCACGGGGCTGAAGTAGAAGAATACCGCAGCGTCGACACGATGAAGGAAGTCCTTCGGCACCGCCTCGGCGGTGCTCGCGCCGGTCACCAGTTGGGCATCGATCATCTCGATCTTTTGGCTGTCGCATGCGCGCGCGATGGTGATCGCATGCGAGGTGCCGTTTTCGCCGGCGAAGTTTTCCTGTGCTGGGAGGGCGCCGGCGCACATCATCGCGCATGCGGCGAGACAGAAGGTGAGGCGCATCGACTTGCTCCTTCACTGGAATTGACCAACGCTCCGGGACGGCGCGGCGGTGGCGCCGGCCGCATCATCGCGTCGGCACCGCACTAGAGTGGGGCGCCGGCCGTACTCTCGCAAGAGTCCCCGACGCCCGTTGCCCAACGCAACGGACGATCGTCGCTGGACGATGCTGCCCGCCCCTCTCGTCTCACTCGCCTTCGCGTTGTTGGGCGGTTGCCCCGCGAATCCGCATTGCGTGCTGAGGAACGTTCCACCGGATTCGGTCGGGATGTCGGCCGAACGGCTCGCATCGATCGACCACGTCGCGGCGCGCGGGCTGGCCGCAGACGGCTATCCCGGGCTCGCCGTGATCATCGGCCGGCACGGTGGTCTCGTCTGGGAGCGCGGGTACGGCTCGCTCGACTGGAGCCAGTCCACGCCAGCCGTCGATCCGACTCAGACGATGTTCGATCTCGCGTCGCTCACGAAAGTGATCGCGACGACCAGTGCCGTCATGGTGCTGTACGACGAGCACCGTATCCGCCTCGATGACCCGGTGTCGAAGTACCTCCGGGCGTACCGGCACGGCGCGAAGCGGCAGGTGACGATCCGTATGCTGCTCGAGCACCGCGCCGGCCTGCCGCCGGGCCGGAACGTCTACCGGCGCGGCCGTTCGTCCGCCGTCGCGCGACAGCTGATCCTGGCCACGCCGCTCGAGTACCGGCCCGACGAGCGCGAGGTCTATTCGGACGTCGGCGCCGACGTGTTAGGCTTTGTCGTGGAAGCCGTGAGCGGGGAGCGCCTCGATACCTTCGTGCAAGAGCACGTCTTCCGTCCGTTGGGCATGCGCTCGACCATGTTCCGGCCGCCGCGCGCGCTGCGCGGCCGGATCGCCCCCACCGAGATCGCGTCGAGCCGTGGCCACGCGCTGCGCGGCGAGGTCCACGACGAGACGGCCGACGCGTTAGGCGGCGTGGCCGGCAACGCCGGCCTGTTCTCGACGGCCGCCGACCTGGCGGTGTTCGCCCAGATGATGCTCGACGGCGGCACCTACCGCGGCGTCCGTATCGTGCACGACTCCACGGTCGCGCTCTTCTCGCGCCGCGCTATGGGCTGGCGTGCCCTGGGCTGGGAGACCTGCTCCGGCGGTGCTAGCTGCGGCCGCTACATGAGCGATCTCGCGTACGGCCACACGGGCTTCACGGGGACGTCGATCTGGATCGACCCCGAGAACGATCTCTTCGTGATCGTGCTGGCGAATCGCATGCACGAGCTGCCGAGCGGCCTGGCGCCGGAGACGGCCGTGCTGGCCGACGTGCGCGCCGACATCGCGGACCTGGCCGAGCTCTCCGTGGCCGATGACAGCGTGCGCCGCGACATGCCCGACGCGCTGCGCGCCGACCTGGCGATCGGGTGGATCCGCTGATCTTCCGTTAGGCCGAATCGGCGGCGGTCAGCGTCCGGGCGAGGTGCGTCGCGCGTCGCACCGCGCGCAACACCAAGGCCAACTCGCGCGCGCTCACGTCCAGTGGGAACCCGGTGTTGCCGCCGTTGGCGAAGAAGAGGCGGTATGCGCTCGCACCCTTGGTCACGTGGCGCGCGAACTCCACACCGGCGCCGGTTGCCGGATCGGCGGCCACGGTGCGATAGACGCGCGTCGTACGCGAACCCACCCGGCGCGCGGTGATTCGCGCGATCGAGTCGGCCAGATCCTGTGCCGCGCCCACCGAGAGATTGACAGTGGCGTTGCCGGAGTCCGTCGACGCGCCGATCAGCACGTGGCCATTGCTCAGCGCATCGATCCCGACGACGCCGTGCCGCAGCGCGAGCGTCGCCACCGTGCGGTGCGCGGCAGCCTGCGCGCGTCCCGTCGGGCCGACCGCGCCAACGAGCACGGCGGCGGCGATGATCGCCCGCCGCCATGCGCCTAACTCAACGCGACGGGGCCGCAGTGGCGAGGAGGTCGGCTTGGGTTTGTCCCTTGCGAATGATGTCGATGGCACGCTCGAGCTGGATGTCGTCATCGAGCTCCCGACGCTTGGCCGTCGAGTCGCCGAACGCCAGCCGGGCCACCCGGTCGCCCAACAGGCGGTCGACTTCGCTCGAGGCGCGATCGTAGAGGCCGCGATCCACCGAGACGCCGGCTGCCGACAGCCGCCGGTAGAATTCGTCCCGCCACGCGGGACTAACGGTGAAGTCGGGTTGGACGCCGCCCTTGAGCTCGAATGCGTAGGTGTAGAGCGTGACATAGAACTCCTGCGACTTCGGTGTCACGGCCTTCACGAAGTCCTGCTCGACGCTGTCGAGCGTGTCAGGACGCACCAGGATATCCGGCGTGATGCCGCCGCCGCCGTACACCACGCGCCCCGCATCGCTCTTGAACGTCGGCCGCGCACGGCGCGCCGAGTCGCTCTCGGTCGAGTCGGGTTCATCGATCAATCGGCCATCAATGAATTTCCGCTCTTTCTGAATCGAGCGGCCACTCGGCGTGTACCATTTGGCCGTCGTGAGCTTGAGCGCCCACCCGCCATCGAGCGGGAACAGCGATTGCACGAGACCCTTGCCGAACGACGTCGTGCCTAACAGAAGGGCGCGATCGTGATCCTGCAGCGCGCCGGCCACGATCTCGCTGGCCGATGCGGTGTAGCCGTCCGTGAGCACCACCAGCGGAACCGTCGGCGCGACCGGATCGCCTTTGGCGACGTACACCTGCGTATCGCCGGCACGCGCCCGCACGCTCGCGATCTGCTGCCCGTTCTTCAGGAACAGATTGCTGATCGCGATCGCCTGGTCCACGATGCCGCCGCCGTTGCCGCGCAGATCGATCACCAAGCCGCGCGCACCATCGTGCGTTAGGCGACGGACCGCGTCTTCCACTTCATCGGCCGACGTCTCGTTGAATTGCTGCAGCGGGATGTATCCCACTTTGCCGTCGAACATCATTGCGAACGGCACGGCGGGAATGTGGATCACCGCGCGCGTGAACGTGAGATCGAGCGCCGACGTCACGCCAGGCCGCGAGAACGACACCTTCACAGCGGTCCCGGGTGTGCCCTTGAGCATGTCCGTCACCTGCACCAGCTTGAGCCCGCGCGTCGACTGTTGGTCGACCCCCACGATGCGATCGCCCTCGTGCACGCCCGCCACTTCGGCCGGCGTGTGCGGATACACCTTGCTCACGACGACCGAGCCCTCCTGGTCTTCCACCAACATTCCAAGTCCGCCGTATCGGCCGCCCGTGGTGCGCGTGAAGTCTTGCAGCTCCTTCGGCGAATAGAGCGCGGCATATGGGTCCTGCAGCTCACGCACCAGGCCGCGTGCCGCCTTCTCGTAGAGCGCTTGATTGCTCACCGTGTCCACGAAGCGGTCCGAGACCAACGACAACACTTCGTCGAACAGATGCGGGCCGGTTCGCTGACGCGAAGACTCGACAATGAAGGCGCTCGCGGCCAACGGCAGTAGCGCGACGCCAACGATGGCGGCCCGGCGGAATGGGTGCGTCATGTGCCAAATTCCAGGCGTGAGGAAGGTGGGACGTGCACGAGGGCTCGGTACAGTGTAGCCGGACGCGCGTCGTTCGGGCAATCGGCGCCCGGCCCAAAGAGGAGGACCACCAGCCCCTGCTGCACGTTTCGAGCTAGTTTCCAAGACCTCGGAACCGACATCGCGCTGATTCCATGCAAGACGTTGACGAAGCTCTGATACTGCGGTGCTCCAAGTGCTCGACGGCGGCGGAGCCTGATTCGAATCAGGCCCAATGCGCGGTCTGCGGCGCGTTGCTCGAACTCGTTGCGCCGCCGCCCAAAGTACGAGGCGATGCGCTCCGTCGAATCTTCGCCGATCGTCGCGGGACGCATGGCGGCCGTGACACATCCGGCGTGTGGAGATACCGCGAGTTGTTGGCCGTGCGCGCCGACGACGTGATCACGTTTCCCGAGGGAAACACACCACTGATACACGGCGGTCGCGCCGCGCATTGGGCCGGATGCCCAACGCTGCGCGTGAAGCACGAAGGACTCAATCCCACGGGTTCGTTCAAGGACCGAGGGATGACCGTCGGCATCACGCAGGCCAAGCGCGTCGGCGCGTGGGCGGTGGCATGCGCGTCGACGGGAAACACCGCGGCCTCGATGGCCGCCTACGCGGCGCGTGCCGGCATTCCGGCACTGGTGTTCATTCCCGCCGGAAAGGTTGCGATGGGAAAGTTGTCGCAGGCTCTCGCGTACGGAGCCCGGACCCTGGTGGTGCGCGGCGACTTCGACGCGTGTCTCGAGTTGGCGCGCCGGGCGGCGCGCGAGTTGGGCATCTATCTGCTCAATTCGGTGAATCCGTATCGACTCGAGGGGCAAAAGACCATCGTGCTCGAAATGCTCGAGCAGTGCGGATGGGATGCGCCCGACTGGATCGCGCTGCCGGCGGGAAATCTCGGGAACACCGCAGCCTTCGGCATGGCGTTAGCCGCGGCACGCGATTGCGGACTCATCAGCCGCGTCCCGCGACTGCTTGCCGTGCAAGCCGAGGGCGCGGCGCCGTTCGCGCACGCGTTCGATGTGGGTTTCGAGGCGCTACAACCCATCAGGCCTAACACAGTGGCCACCGCCATCAACATCGGCGATCCGGCCTCGTACGATCGCGCGGTGCGGTCGATCCGCGAGACCGACGGCATCGTGACCACCGTGAGCGACACGGAACTGCTCGAGGCGAAGGCCGTGATCGACGCTGCCGGCATCGGATGTGAGCCGGCCAGCGCCGCGGCGGTCGCGGGCGTGCGTCGCATGATCCGCGAAGGGGTGATCAGCGACGACGCCGACGTCGTGTCGGTCCTCACTGGCCATGTTCTCAAAGACCCGGAGGCGACGGTCGGATATCATGGGCAATCCGTGCCGGGTCGTGCCCTGTCTAACCCACCGGTGGAAATCGACGCAACAATCGACGACCTCAGGCGTACTCTAGATCGGGCCTGATGGAGCACCTGCGACGAGGCTAGCGGACTCGTGAGGTGGTGCGGCCAAACTCCCGTGCGGCAAGGGGTAGGCAGCCGCGCAAAAAAGACTTAATATCGTGCTCACTCGCTGGCGCGCCGCCCAGCAGTCCGTCACCTTTCCCGTGCTATATGGTGAGGAGACAGGCCCGCGGGTGCCAAGATGGCATCGCGTGTTTGCCGCGTCGCCCCTCACCCGCTTTGCGTGCCGTCAATCTGCCCGCCTGCTGCTCCCTTTCACCCTCCTCGGAAGGTATTTGTGACGGAATTAGCATCACCCGCATGGCTTGCCGGTGAGAAATCCAGGGAAATCTTCGACGCGGAGCAGGAGTTCCTTGCGCCTGGTGCGCAGAGCTTCGCGTTGTTCAGCAAGATTTGCATCGACCGGGGCGAAGGTGCGCTCCTCTACGACGTAGACGGCAACCATTACATCGACCTCATGGCCGGCATCGGCGTCGCAAGCTTGGGCTACGCCCACCCGCGCTACGTTGCCGCGCTTCAGAAGCAAGTCTCGCGCATTCACGTGGGTAGTTTCACGTCGGAAAACCGCTCCGTGCTCGTGCGCATGCTCGCCGAGCTCGCTCCGGGCGATGTGAACCGCACGCAGTTCTATTCGAGCGGCGCAGAAGCGGTCGAGTCGGCGCTTCGTCTCGCCAGGTCTTACACGGGCAAAGACGAATTCGTCGGCTTCTGGGGCGGATTCCACGGTAAGACGGCGGGCGTGCTTCCACTCTTGGGCAGCACGTTCAAGCACGGCCTTGGACCGCTCATGCCAGGTCGGTACTCCTCACCGTACGCGTCCTGCTCGCGGTGTCCGTTCGAGAAAAACTTCCCCGCCTGTGATTGGGCGTGTGTCGACTTCTTGCGCAAGAAGATCGAGCTCGAGACCGCCGGCAACATCGCCGCGATCATCGTCGAGCCGATTCAAGGGACCGCGGGCAACATCGTGCCACCCATTGGATTTCTGAAGGCGCTGCGCGAGTTGGCCGATGAGTTAGGCGCCCTCTTGATCGCCGACGAGATGATCACCGGGTTCGGCCGCACGGGCAAGATGTGGGGCATCGAGCATGAGGGCATCGTCCCCGACATCATGAGCGTCGGCAAGGGCTTCGGTGGCGGGTTCCCGATGAGCGGCCTGCTCATTCGCGACGAAGTGGCGTTTGCCAAGCCGTGGGCGAATCCGAGCGGCAGCTCGTCGAGTTACGGCGGCAACCCGATGGCAGCGGCAGCGGCGCGCGTCACGCTGGAGACGATTCTCGAGGAGAACCTCGTTGCCCACAGTCGCGACCTCGGCGAAAAGATGATGACCGAGATGCAGCGCTGGGAGAGCGAGATCCCCATCGTGAGTGATGTGCGCGGTCGTGGCCTCATGATCGGCATGGATCTGGTGGTACCGGGCACGCGAACCCTGCTCGACAAGAAGATCACGCGCTGGATCTTCGACACGCTGCTCTCGCGCGGCGTGTTGGCGATGATCTACAATCCGGAAGTGCGGATCAATCCTCCGTTAGTCATTCCGGAGGAGTTGGCGATGGAAGCGCTGGCGACCATGAAGGATGTGTTGGTCGAGGCCTCGGAGATGGCGGTGCGCCGTTGAGACCCACGCCAACGTCGACCGCGCGGATTGGCGAGCTGACCCCACGGACGTCGGCGCCGGGACATGTCCCGGCGCCGCGCGTCTATCGGGGCGCGGTGATCGGACTCGGCGGCATCGCCCGCAACGCCCACCTGCCGGGCTTCGCGCGCGATCCGTTAGTCAGCACCCGCTTTCGCATCGTGGCCACGATGGATGGTGGTCCCGGCGTCGCGCCGGTGTCGAGCGTTCCGCATTTCGCGCGTCTCCAGGACGTGCGCGATGCGGGGCCCATCGATTTCGTCGACATCTGCACCCCGACGGCATCGCATCTCGAGCTCACACTGTGGGCGCTCGAGCAGGGCTACCACGTGATGTGCGAGAAGCCGGTGGCGCTCAACCGCGTCGAGGCCGCGCGCATTGCCGACGCGGCACGGAGCGCGGGACGCGTCGTGATGCCGTGTCATCAATACCGGTACAATCCGGTGTGGCTCAAGGTCCGTGATTGGTTGCACCATGGCGCGATCGGCGACTGGCACTTGGCCGAGTTTCAGGTGCACCGCCTCATGGCGGACCGCGGCACCGGCGCCGCGACGTCCACACCATGGCGCGGTCTGGCCGAGCATAGCCGCGGCGGCGTGCTGTTGGACCACGGGACGCACCTCATCTATCAGATGCTCGACGCCGCCGGTATCCCGGAGGCGGTGCGCGCGTGGACCGGCCAACTGCGGCACGCGGACTACGACGTCGAGGACAGCGCGCAGCTCTTGTTCGAGTATCCGGAGCGGTTAGGCGTCATGTTTCTCACGTGGGCGGCGCGGCATCGCGAGAATCGCGTCCGCTTCGTCGGCGAACGCGGCTCCATCGAGTGGGTGGGCGGCGTCCTTCGCTACGAGCACGATGGCGATGTCACGTCCTACGACTACTCGGCCGAGCTCGACAAGTCGTCGTACCCGGGGTGGTTTGCCGGATTGTTCGGTGCGTTCGCGGACGCCATGGACACGGGTGACGCGGAACCGCACTTGCGCGACATTCGCGACGTGGCGGCCGTGCTCGAAGCCGCGTACGCATCGGCGGCCTCGGGTTGCCGGGTCACCGACCTATAGGGCAGCTGCCTAACGGATGACGAGGAACACGTCGTAGAGGGCGTGGGTCCACGCGTCGATTCCGAATCCGCGCCACAGATAAAGCGCGCTGAAGAACACGCCGCTGATCGCCCGGAACACGAACGACTCGAGCGTGAAGCGGTCGCCGAAGGCACCCACGTAGTGCGCCGATGAGAAGAGGAGCGCTCCGACGATCGTCGCGAACGCTCCCGCGGCGCCGGGGCGCCAGTGGAACGCGCGCCGCGCCAGCAGCGCCAGCGCGGACACGAGAATCACGCGGAACAACAATTCCTCATAGAGCCCGGCGCCTAACGACACCATGAGGCGCGTCGGCTGATCGAGCGTCTGCATCGGCGCCAAGCTCAACGCGCCGAAGAATCCGAGCAAACGCGCGGTGATCGTCGCCACGATCACGCCGAAGGCGAGGGCGAGCACCACCGATTCGAGACTCATGCCGAGAAAGACACGCCCGCGCATCGCCGACAGGCCGCCGTGCGACGCGAGGTCCCGACGCACGAGCCACAGACACACGGCAATGAGGAGGATCTCGAACACCAGCGGACCGTGACGTCCGGCGACTAACGAGAACAACGATTTGAGCATGACGTCCGCACCGTTGCGGACTCCCCGGGTTTCACCCACCGGGAGCAGCGCGGCCATCCCCTCGTAAATCAGAAGGAGTGGCAGCGCGAAGGTCAGGCTGTATCGATGTTCTCTCGTCGCGCGCCAGTAGCTGGACAGGCCGCGCGACGGAGCAACGGGAGCGGGCATGGGGAACGAAGGAGAGAATCGACCGCCGCTAGGATCGTGCGGCGCCCGCTGGTTGTAGCGTGCGAGCTAACGTGCCGGGTGCTCGAGCTCCGGTGCTTCGTACACCGTCACGCCGTGGCGCGAATCGGCGATGTGCTTGCCCTTCATCACCGCGCCGCCAATCAAGAGCACGCCGACGACGAACAACAGCACCCCCGGCGCGAACTTGCGCAATCCAACGGCCAACGCAAACGCAAACACGATCACGCACGCACCAAGAGCAAAAACGGCGACCAGGGGCCAGAGCACAGCGCCTCCCAAAGTTCAGACAGGTTGGGTGACTGGCGCGGACCGTCCGCGCAACCCGCTTGTGAAATTGTGCGGACGCTCCGGGAAAGGAAAGGGGTCCGCCACCTGACTCACGTCCTTCGGACAGCTACACGATGTTGTGCGCCACCGCATAGCGCATGAGTGCGGCGTTGCTGCTCAAGCCGAGCGCCTTCTTGATCCGCGCCTTGTGGAACTCGACGGCTTTTTCGCTGACGCCCAACTCGTGCGCCACCTCGAGCGTCGTAAGTCCCCGCCCCACGAGACGCAGCACCTCGAGCTGGCGTGCGGTGAGCGGTGGACCGTCAGTCGCCAACGAAGCGCCGGCGTCGTTCTGGGCCGGCGCGCCCGAAGGACCCGCAGCGGACGCGAGGAGCGGCGTGATGTACGTGCGGCCGGCCAGCACCTCGGAAACGGCGAATCGGAGCTCGGATCCCGACGCCAGCTTGAGCACGTAGGCGCGCGCACCGGCACGGAGCGCCTCGTCGGCGTAGAGGCGCTCGGCGTGCATCGTGAGGATCATGATCCGTTGCGAGGGGCGGCGCTCCCGCAGCTCGCGCGCCAGCGTTAGGCCGTCCTTGCCGGGGAGCGAAATGTCGAGCAGCACGAGGTCGGGCTCGAGACGCTCCACTTCCGCCACGACATCGCGGCCATCGTGCACGACGCCGATGACTTCGTTGTCGGGCTCGAGCAGGCCGCGCAATCCCTCGCACAAGAGCGAGTGATCGTCGGCGAGCATGAGGCGCGGCCGCGCGGTCACGCCTGGTCCTTGCCTAACGGAATCCAGGCCACGACGCGCGTCCCGGCGCCGGGACGCGAGTGAATCGCCACGCGTCCGCCGAACTGGCGTGCGCGCTCGGTGATGCTCGTGAGCCCGATGCCCGATCCGCCGTTGACGAACGCGCCGCGCGGCGCCGCGGTGTCGAATCCGGACCCGTTGTCTTCCACGACGAGTTGCACGCCGCCGTCGACGTGTGCCAGACGCATCATCGCCGTCGACGCGCCCGCGTGCTTCACCACGTTGCGCAGAGATTCCTGCGCAATGCGATAGAGACCCGCCGCCACGGCCGGCGGCATTTCGACAGGACTTCGATCGAGATCCAACCCGACGCGGAGCCGCGACGTAGACCATATCTCGCCCGCCAAGGTCGACAGCGCCGCGGGCAATCCGAGGTGGTCGAGTACGGGCGGATGCATGCGGTGCGCGAGCGAACGAATCTCGTCGGCAAAATCGACGAGCTCGGCGCGCAGCCCCCGCACGCGACGCTCGAATTGCTTGTCGCCGTCGTGCGAGAACGTCGCCAACTCATCGAGCGATTGGCCGAGCAGCGCGACGCGCTGAATCACATCGTCGTGCAACTCGCGGGCGATGCGCGCGCGCTCCTCTTCCTGCGCCGCGAGCAGCTTGCCGCTCAACGACCTCGTCGCCGTCAGATATCGCCGCTGCTGCACGACGATCGACGTCACGATGGCCGCGGTCAGGATTCCAGCTGCCAGCGCGGCAGCGACGAAGACCCACCAGAGCTCGGGTGACGCCGTTCGCAAAGAATTCCCCACGTCGTCAGCGAATACGAGAGAATACTCACGGCGCCGAACGCCTGGAAGATCGCGAAGCTTCGCTGGTGCGTCGCGATCAAAATGTTTGCGATCGGATTCAGCGCGACTTGACTGCCCATGTCGATGATCATGCCCGCCGAAATCCAGAACCACGGCTGCCGCCACCCCGGCGACACGGCGCGCGCGGACTTGGACACGAGCGTGAACGCGGCCACGGCCAACACGAGGAGATAACTCATCGGTCCGGCGTACTGGCTGAGCCGGTCGAGCGATTCGACGAATACCTGCAACACGAGCCACACCACCACGTAAATCGGGACAGCCAGCAGAATGGCCCGACGCGCCACCTGGCTGTCCTGCCAGAGCGAAAACGCCCACAACAGCAGCGCTGCCTCGACGGGCATCGTCAGGTGCAGGAGCCAATTGTTGTTGTGATGCAGGTGGATGAGCACCTGCTGCGCCATGTCTTCGCAAAACCACAGCACGAACAAGATGGCGATGAGGCGTGATGGCCGCGACAATCGCCGGCCCACGGCCAGCGCCGCGAACACCGGCAAGAGCTCGGCGACGATCGCCAGCTTGTCCACCAGCGCTCAGCCGCCCGAGCCTAACTGGGACCCGCCGCACTCGGGCGGACACGGCTGATGATTCTCCGCGATCGGCCCGTCGGTGATGTCGAGCTTCTCTTTGGTGACGCCGATCAGCACGATCGCCGACTTGCCGTTCGCATCGCGGCCGTGATAGAAGCGAATGCCGGCGCAGCCCGGATGCGCCAGAATCTCATCCAGAATTCCGCGAGAGAAATACCCGCACCGCTCGCTGCCCGGCGCCGCGGTTCGCTCGTGGTTGCGCACGAACTGTTTTGCCTGCTCGAGTGAGATGCGGTGCTGCAGCACGTGATCATCGGGGCGCGACGCCATAAGTCCTCCGGCATGTGGAAGTGGTCGGTGCACGATTGAACGCGCGCTCGACCGCGGTCATTTCAAGACGCAGCACAACTCCTAACGTGAAATCGACGGCGGGGCAACTAGGGTTTTCCCTAGTTCTTCGCGCTAGGCAATTTGGCAGCTTGCGCGACTCTCGTCGTCATTGCTTCTTGTGACCGCGAACGGACGGTGTGCGACGACGCAGGCGACTCGGGAGATGTCACGATGAGCACCCTGGCGGAGCGGTTCCAATTTTCCGGCATACATGCCGAGCATCGCGATTCAGTCGGTCCCGCGATCGGCCGCCGGAGTCTGATCCCCACGACAACTATGTGGCCAGAACAGCAGCACGAGCCGGAGCGCCCGGCGCTCACGCTCGAGTCCGGAAACCCTGGCGGGACGCGACTCACGCGCTTCGACGCGAGCCTGCGCGAGCTGAGCGACGCACAGCGCCGCGTCCTCCGCTTGATGCTCACCGGCGCGCGCATCGCCCTCGTGTCGGGCGCGGCGGGCGAGCAGCGTCGCCTGGTCGCCCGCTGGTTAGGCGCAGAGCGCGTCTTTCTCGCTGCTCTGCAGGCGGTGCAGCGCGATCTCGATGGGCCCTCGCGGGCGCGCCTCCACGGCTACGTGACACGCGAGCTGATGTGGGAGAACGACGAAGGGCTCGAGGCCGAGGCGTGGGCGACGCTGGCCGTGATCCGTGCCTTGGGCCGCTTGGACGCGGAAACGAATCTGCTCGAGCACTCCGTGCTGCGAGCCACGTTCTGGAGCACGGCCAAACCGTAAGACCGTCACACCAGCCGGGGCCCCAGCCACTTCGGGCGGGGCCGCGGGGTGTGCGTAGGACCCATGGGGCATGTGGCTCTCGCCGAGGAGAGCCCATGTCCCGTGGTTTTTCATCCCATCTGTTCCGTTAGGCGTACGCGGCTGCGATCAATGCTTCATGCAGATGGCGGCGTTCAGCACGTCGATGCGGCCGAACCCGTACAACGGATCGATGAACCGGCCCGTCGGATGATCGCTCGTCAACGTGATGCACGCCTCGATCTTGTCCACCTTGGGATCATGCTTGAAGTCGGAGCCAATGACGGCGGCTTCGCCCGCCACGTGCGGCGACGCGAAGCTGGTGCCGGCGCCGAAGACGTACGAGTTCTCGCCCGCACACGACGGCACGGCACTACCAGCGCACGCAGACAGGATGAGGTCGGGCACCACGCCGCCGGCCACGAGATCACCGCCCGGCGCAAACACGAGCACGCCGGGGAACCCGACGTTCGAGTATGACGCGATCTGATCGAAGTTCATTTGATTGACCGGCGCCGTCGCGCCGACGTCGATCACACCCAACAGCTGCGCGGGGATCGAGATGTTGCGAGGATCGTCAGTCGCCAGGTTCACCGCGTTGTTGCCCGCGGCGGCCACCGGCACCACACCATGATGAATCGCGAAGTTGATCGCACGCTGCAGCGCCACCACGAGCTGCACGTCGGCCTTGGTCTGAATCGTGATGTACGCACCGAGGCTCATGTTGATCACGTCGGCCTTCTGATGCGCCGCGTACATGATACCGGCGATGAGATCGGAGAAGTTGCCCTGCCCGTTCGCATTCAGCACCTTGATCATGCATAACTCCGCGTCGGGCGCGACGGACGCGATGCCCAGCCCGTTAGACGAAATCAGTGTCGAGACGAACGTGCCGTGGAAGTTGTGATCGATGATGTCGGGCTCGGTGGCCACGAACGACGTACTGATGCCGAGATCGATCTTGCCCTGCAGGTCGATGTGATGGGGATCGATACCCGTGTCGAGCACGCACACGAGCGCGCCCTTGCCCTGACTCGTCACCAGCCACGCCTTGTCGGCCTTGATCTGCCGCATGTTCCACTGGAACGCCGGGAAGAAGAAGGCGCCGCTTTGATCGGTTTGCGCCGTGATCGGCTGGCCGATCATTTGCTCGCGCGGCGGGAGCATGGCAATGGCGCTGTCCTGCTGCACACCATCGACGTCGCTGCGATTGGCGATCACCGCGGCGGCCGCATCGCTCAGACCGCTCACGGTGACCACGCTGATGTCGGGCTGCGTGCGGACGATCTGGCCGCCTAACGATTGAACTTGCGCGGTCAACGCGGCCATCGTCGTCGCGCCATCCTTCATGATGATCACGTTGCGGTGGGCGCCACCCGAGGTGAGGTCCGCGCTGATCGGTGAGCCGTGTCCCGGCGCGGTTGGAGAGTCACTACACGCCACCGCGCCGGCGGCGGCAATCACGACGGTAACGAGGCGCACGTGACGGGGAACCATTCGCATAACGGACCTCCCGCTGCAGTGAAGTGGGAACCTGTCTCGCGCTCGACCGAGCATCCGCCCGCAATCGCGCGCGCATGCTGATATGCTCGTTCTGGAAGGGCTGTCAAGTCGACGAGCGCACGCCTCGCATCGACCGTGCTCCGCGCGGCTCGCATTCCTAACGCTGCCGGGTGCACCAGGCCGTCGAGACCGGCTCGCGACGCGGCAATCCCTTCGCTTCGCCACAGGCTGGGCGACATTCGCCACGCCTGGTCCGTCGCGATCGTCCGCGACGCCTCGTGACGCACGCGTCGCCTCCCTCGGGGAGACGGACCGGAGCAGCGAGCTCAACAGTAGAGCCACGCGCGAGACCCGAGGCGTAGCGGGGCCCGCGATCCGGGCGGCGGCAGCAGGGTCCCCACGCTATGTTAGGTGCGCTGCACCCGGCGCCGGCGCACCGCATATCCGCTGCCCCGCCTTACTCTCGACACG
>JANWIK010000186.1 GCA_025449955.1 Gemmatimonadaceae bacterium | reverse complement strand
CCAACCGATACCTACCACCTTCCGCTCCCACTATGATGACAAGGCGTTTCGTTGTCGCGTTCGCCGCGGCTCTGCTCGGCGCATCGCCCGCCGTGGCGCAGCAGGCTCACCAAAAGCCGCACGCGGCCGCGCCGGACACAGCGGCAACAACCACGACACCGCTGCAACATTTCCTGCGCGGTATCAATCTGCGCGCGTTGGGTCCGGCGGCGTACAGTGGGCGCGTGACGGCATTCGCGGTTCCGACGCCGTATCACAACACCATCTACGTTGGCGCTGCGGGCGGCGGCGTGTGGAAGACCACGAACGACGGCATCACGTGGCGCGAAATCGGCGACTCACTCGGCGTCACGACGATCGGCGACATCGCCGTCGCACCATCGGACACGAACGTGGTGTGGGTGGGCACGGGCGAGAAGAACAGTCTGCGCTCGCAGTCGTGGGGCAACGGCGTGCACAAGTCCACCGACGGCGGACGCACGTGGCATCACATGGGGCTCGCGGACTCACGGTCGATCGGCAAGATCGTGATCGACCCGCGCGACCCGAACACCGTGTTCGTGGCCGCGCTCGGCCATTTGTGGGGGCCTAACGCAGAACGCGGCGTGTACAAGACCACCGACGGCGGCACCACGTGGACCAAGGTGCTGTTCGTGGATGACAGCACGGGGTTCGTGGATCTGGTGATGAGCCCGAACAACCCGGATGTGCTGTATGCGGCGGCGTGGCACCGCGTGCGCTGGGGCGGCTCGCACATGGAAGGCGTGGGCGCGGGAAGCGGCATTTATCGTACGGCCGACGGCGGGCACACCTGGCAACGCCTAACGGATCCGGCGCGCAAGAACGGACTGCCGGCGGCGCACATGGGGCGGATCGGGTTGGCGGTCACCGCCGCCGACCCGCACACGGTGTACGCGATGATCCAGGTGGACGAAGGGGTGACGGACGCGCAGCAGCAACGGTACGGCGGCGTCTTTCGGTCGACCGATGATGGCGCGACGTGGACGCAGGTGAACGATCTGCAGGCCGTGCCGCACTATTACTACGACGCCATCGTGGCCGACCCGACCAAGGCGGACCACGTGTACGTGTTGTTCTCGCCGATGCTCGAGTCCAAGGATGGCGGGAGGACGTTCGAGCGCGACTCGCTGCACCTGGTGCACGTGGACAATCACGCGCTGTGGATCGACCCCGCCGATGGGCACCACATGTTGTTGGGCAACGACGGCGGCGTGTACGTGACGCGCGACGGCGGCAAGGCGTGGGCGCACATGATTCTGTCCATCGGCCAATTCTATACCGTGATCGTGGACAGCTCGGTGACGCCTTACCGCATCTGCGGCGGCCTGCAGGACAACGGCGTGTGGTGCGGGCCGAGTGCCACGCGGGATACGTTAGGCATCACGGATGCGGATTGGTATCCGGTGAACGGCGGCGACGGCATGTGGGTCCAGATTCCGTGGAACGACCCGTACACCGTGTACTCGGAGGCCCAGTTCGGCAGTATGTCGCGCGTGGACCTGCGCACGTCGAAGCGCGACGAGATCAAACCGCTGGCATTGGATGCGGGCGAGGGCAGCGGGTACGAGTACACGTGGGGATGGACCGCGCCGATCCTGTTGTCGCAGCACGACCCCACAGTGCTCTACGTGGGCGCGAACCATCTCTTCCGCCTGACGAATCGCGGCGACAATTGGAAGGAGTTAGGCCCGGACATGACGCGGGCGACGCGCGAGCATCCGGCGCCCGAGGAGGGCAACACATCCTATCATGCGTTGTTCTCGATCGCCGAGAGTCCGCGGAGCGCCGCGATTCTGTGGACAGGGAGCGACGACGGCTTGGTGTGGGTGTCGCGCGATACCGGTGCGACGTGGACCAACGTGACGGCGCGCCTTCCCAAGGGCGCGCCCGCGGAGTGCTTCGTGTCGACGATTGTCGCGTCGCGTTTTGCCGACGGGTCGGCGTACGTCACGTACGACTGTCACAGCCGCGATGACTACCGGCCGCACGCGTACGCGACCGGCGATTTCGGCAAGACGTGGACGGCGTTGCCGACGGCCGGATTGCCGGCTGACGGCGGCAGCTACACGATCCTCGAGGATGCGGCGAATCCGCGCCTGCTCTGGTTAGGCACGGAAGTGGGCGCGTACGTGAGCGTCGACAAAGGAGAGCATTGGGAGCGGTTCGGGCACAACCTGCCGCCGGTGCCGGTCGAGAAGATGGCCGAGTCGTTCCGGCAGAAGGAGCTGGTGGTGAGTACGCACGGGCGCGGGATGTGGGTGGCGGACATCGCGCCGCTCCAGGAGATGTCGGACTCCCTGCTTGGCCAACCGGCGCACCTGTTCGCGATCGCGCCGGCGCTGCAGTACCGGTACGCCGACACGTATCCGAGCTTCGCCAGCCGTCCGTTCGTCGCGCCTAACCCGCCGCGCGCCGCGCGCATCACCTACTGGTTGAAGGACGCACAGTCCGGCCCGGTGGACGTGCACATCACGTCGGCAGACGGCGACACCGTCAAGTCGCTCAAGCTGCCGGGGTACGCGGGACTTCAGAGTGCGACATGGGATCTGTCGCGCGACAAACCGCGGCCGCGCGAGAAGGGCGGCCCAACGTCGACGGCGGAGCTGCGGCGCGTCCAACCCGGCGACTACGTGGTGCACCTCTCGGTAGGCAAGCTCAAGATGCAGCAGACGGTGAAAGTGGTGGAGTGGCCGGCAGATACGGTTGGCTGGGTCCGCTGAGCGTGCATCGATGCGTTGCACATGAGGTGATGAGAAAGGGACGGCTGACTCTGGCGTGACAGAGCTGTTAAACGCAGACTATCTGAGCGCACTCGAGCTCAGGGGTCGTGCCGTACATGGCGTCGTGTCGGAAGGCAGTCATACTCGCAGCTGGTCGCGGGTCCAGGTTGGGCGTCTTGAGCGACGAGATGCCCAAGTGTCTGCTGCCGATCGCCGGGAAGCCGCTGCTCGCGCATCATCTCGACGCGCTGGCGTTAGCCGGCATCGACGATGTGACCGTGGTCGCCGGTTTCGAAGCCCAACGCGTCGCGGCGTTCGCGGCGGACCGGTGCCGCATCGTGGTGAACGAGCGGTGGGCGAGCACGAACAGCATCGTCTCGTTGTACCAGGCCGGCCCGCACGTGTGCGGCGATGCGTTTCTCTTTCAAAATGCCGATGTGTTGTACGCGCCGGCGCTGGTGCGCCGGTTCGTCGCGGCGCCGCGCGCGAACGCGTGTTTGGTGGATCCACTGCGCCCGCACCTGGCGCAGGAGTATCACCTCGCGCTCGAGGGGGGACGGATCGCGGCCTACAGCCGCGATGTGAGCGTTGACGACTCGGTGGGTGAGAGCGCGCAGCTGGACAAGATCGGCGCCGCGGACAGCGCGCGGTTCCTCGATCGGTTAGGCGAAGTGATCGCGGCCGGCGGCCACACGGGCTTTCCGCTGCAGGCGTACGATGTGCTCATGTCGGGCGACGGCCTGTGGCCCGTGTACACGGCGGGTCTGCCGTGGTGGGAGATCGACACCGCCGAGGATTATGCGCGGTGTGAGGCCGAGCATCGCGCAGTGCATCACAATGGCGCGGGCCGCGTGACATTGAAGAAGCTCGCGTCGTTCGCCGTGCATCCGCGCATGCCGTCGCGCTACGCGTGGATGCCGCCGGCGGCGCGCGTCGGAGTGCGGCATCCGTGGCGAACGGGCCGCCACGTGCGCGCGGTCCATGCGGGGCGATTGTCGATTGCCGGTCTGGATCTTCAGGTGAACGGCGACCGAATGTTAGGCATCGCGCTCGACGAGGCCACGCGCGCCGGATTCGAGCCGTTCTTGTTGTGGGGTTCGTTGCTGGGCTGCGTGCGCGAGGATGGGTTCATCCACAACGATCGCGACATCGACCTCGGGGTGTTGGACGAAGACGCGCCGAAGCTGCCTGCGTGGCGCGACGCGATGCGCGCGCGGGGGTTCGAGATCCGCATCGGCAACGCGCACAAGGTGTCGGTGGTGCACCCGCGTCATCGTCGGCTCTTCATCGACATCGACGTCGTCCATCGGCGCGCCGACGGATGGGCGATCACGAATTCGACCTCCGACCCGAGGCGAATCTGTCACTACGTTTTCGCGCCGTCGGTGTTCGGGGAGACGCGGGCGAGTACGTTAGGCGGCCGGCGCGTGCGGCTGCCGGCCGATCCGGAGGGGTTTCTCGAGGCGACGTACGGCGAGTGGCGCACGCCGCAGGCCAAGGTGCACTATCTGTACGGGCCGCTCAATCTCGAGATCGAGACGCGGGCGCCGACGGTGTCTCACGCCTAACGCTAGGCGTCACAGACCTCTGCGAAAAAGTGCTCGAGATCGATCGCCAGCGGGGTCTGATCCGTGTCCGGCCGCCAGATGAGACGCGTCGAAAGAATCTCCGGCCGATCGTCCGCCGGGCGCCATCGCTCGACGATTCGGGCGTCGAGGTCCACGATCCAGTACTCGGGCACCCGCTCGTGCTGGTAGAGTCGCCGCTTCACGTCGCGATCGGCACGAGCCGTGGAGGGTGACAGAACTTCGATCGCCAGCAGCAGTTGCTTGCAATCCGCCCACGTGCGTGGTTTCCGTCCGTTGATGAGCGGTACGACAAACAGGTCTGGCTCGACTAACCGGTCGGCGGCGAATTCAACATCGGCAGGTGCAACGATGGGATGTCCGATGTTCCGAGGGCGCAGATACGCTTGGAGGAGGTGCCAAAGCGTCATGACCGCGTCCTGGTGCTTCCACGATGGCGCCGGAGTCACCAACAGGGATCCGTCGACGACCTCGTAACGCTGGCCGTCGTCGGGAAGCTCGCGGATCTGCGCCGCGGTCCATCGTGTGGACGCACTCGCCATGAGCATAACTTTATCCCCCTCGCGAACTCCGGACAATGACGCATGCGACAACTATGGCTCGCAGCCCCGGTACGCACTCATCGTTGCTTTCGGCGCTATGCAAAGGATCGCGTCGGGAGGTAACAGGGTCGGTCGGCGGACCGGAGCGCCTCGAGTGTCGGGCCGGCGTCGTTCTATTGTCAGCGACCGGTAAACGCTGTCCTCATAGGCCTCGCCAGACGGGGCTGGAGTTGGTACACTGGTGTTCGTCCACGTCCAGCCAAACTCGGGAGAATCCATGAACAAGACATCGTGTGTCGCGCTCATCGCGCTCGCGCTGCCGACGGGCCTCTTCGCCCAACAGGCGGCCAACACGGCGAATCCGGTCACCTCGGCGTTCACGCGGCGCATTACGGGGGAGAGCCGGAACATCCAGCAGGCGTTCGACTCGATTCCGGAATCGAAGTTCAGCTACAAGCCGACGCCGGCGCAGTTGTCGTTCGGGTACATCGCGCAGCACGTGGCGGACGACAACTACGTGTTCTGTGACAATTTCGGCGAGATGAAGTCGAAGGTGTCGGACAAGGAGAAGACCACGCCCGATTCGGTGAAGGCGGCGTGGCCCAAGGACACGTTGGTGGCGCAGCTCAAGGCGTCGTTCGACTTCTGTGAGAAGGCGATGGCGCAGCTGCAGGATTCGAAGTTAGGCGACCCGGTGTCGCTGACCTACGAGGGCAAGACCTACAAGCAGACGCGGATCGCCATGGTGCTCGGCCACGCGCTGGACCTGGCGGATCACTACAGCCAGCTGGCGAACTACATGCGCTTGAACAACATGTTGCCGCCGACGGCGCTGCACCACGCGGACTAGTGAGCGGGATCTGAATTGCTGACGGCAATTCTCGAAGGGAAGAGGGAAGCGCGCGCTCGCGCTCGCTGAGGGAAGCGCTTCCCTCTTCCCTTCGAGAAATGCTATCGGCAATTCAGGCGCGATCCATTAGCCGCCTAACGTTGGGCGGCACAACGGAGTGACGGGCGCGCGGTGCGACTCCGTCACTCCTGTCGCATCACGACTGCTGGATCGACGCGCATGGCGCGGCGCGCGGGCACGAGGGTGGCGATCGCGGCCGGGAGAAGCAGCACGAGCGGCACGATCGCGAAGGTGATGGCGTCATGGCGGTCGACGCCGTAGAGGAGCGCCGAGAGGACGCGGGACAGGGCCCAGGCGCCGGCGAGGCCGATCGTTAGGCCGAGTCCGGTGACCCAGAGCATTTCGCGCGCGATGAGGGCGGCGATGTCGCTGCCCGTGGCGCCGAGCGCGGCGCGGATGCCGAGCTCGCGCGCGCGTCGCGTGACGCCGTACGAGACGACGGCGTACACGCCGAACGCAGCCAGCGCCAAGGCGACTGCGCCGAACAGAACGATCAACGTCGTATTCGTGCGGCGCGGGGCGACGGCCGTGGAGATCACGTCGTCCATCATCCGGATGTTATAGACCGGCTGACTCGGATCCGCGGAACGCACCGCATCGCGGAGCCGCGCGAGCAGCGTCGTCGGCGCAAGTGCGCTGCGCGCGACGATGGCCAGGTTCAAGTCCGGCTCGACGTCGAACGGCAAATACAATTGCGGCTGTATCTCGCCCTCGATGGCCTGCTCGCGCACGTCGGCGACGACACCGACGACGGTTGCGGGACCTCTGTCGGCGAAGTGAAACGTCTTGCCGATCGGATCTGCGTTAGGCCAGCAGACCCTGGCCATCGTCTCGCTGATCACAGCCACGAGGGGCGCCGTCGAGTCATCGGCCGCCGTGAACGTGCGCCCGCGCAGAAGCGGAATGCCCATCGCGTGGAAGTATCCACCGCTCGCGCTCAAGAAGCGCGCGAACGGCGTCGCATCGATGGAACTTGGCGGTGGCACGCCGTCTACGGTGATCGCGATCGAAAAGCCTCCCTCGCCGCGCAGCGGTAGTTGATTGACTACACCGACAGCGGTGATGCCGGGTTCGCCTTCGAGGCGCGTTAGGATCGCATGCACGGTAGTCGTCTGGACAGCGTGAGCGGCGCCTGGCATCGACAGCTCGAGCGTACCGACGTGCTCCGGAATCATCCCCATGCGCTGAGCGAGCACGCGGTCAAGACTTCGCAGCATCAGTCCCGATCCGATGAGCAGCATGACGGTGAGTGCCAGCTCTGTCGTGATCAGAACGCGGCGTGCGGTGCCGACACCGGATGTGCCCCCACGGCTACCGGACTTGACCATCTCGCCCGCATCCGTTCTCGCAGCACCGAACGCGGGCCACAATCCGAACGACAGCCCGGTGAGGACCGCTAGCGCCGCAGCGAACGCCAGTACTCGAACGTCGATCTCAGCGGCCGCGACTCCCGCGAGATTCTCCGGCATCAAGGCGCGTAGCACCCGGAGCGCGATAGGCGCCAGGGCAAGTCCAACCGCCGCGCCAGCGAATGCGAGCAGCAGGCTTTCGGTCAGTAGCTGCCTAACCATACGCCCCTGTGACGCGCCGAGAGCCGCGCGCAGCGCGATTTCGCGGCGCCGTGCTGCCGCATCGGACAGGAGCAGATTGGCTACGTTGGCGCACGCGATGAGCAGCAAGAAGGTTGCGGCGCCCATCAAGATCACAAATGCCCGGCGCCTGTCGCCAACCAGAGCTTGCTTGAGCGGCCGGACGGCATGCTTGGCGCTGAGCTCCGCCATCGCCTGATCGAAATTCGTCACTCCCGGCCATCCAGTTGCGCGAGAGATCCGTCTCCAGCGAGTGAGAAGCTGCACATTCGCGGCATCGAGCGACACCCCCGGTGCAAGTCGAGCGAATGCGTGAGAGGGGAGATACCCGCGAAACGGGGCGAACGTCTCAAGTGTGAACGGCACAGGGAGCGGAATCCACACCTCACTCTCGTCCGGAAAGTTGAATGCGGGCGGCATGACGCCGACTACCGTATACGACTGGCCGTTCAACCGGACCGATTTGCCGACTATGCCGGCACCGCCTAACGCACCACGCCAGAAGGCGCCGAGAGGATGACTGCTCGTGGACCATGCGGGCGGCCTTCATCATCGGTGAACTCGCGGCCGCGCTCAGGGGACACGCCGAGTAGCGAGAAAAAGTGGGCAGTCACGACGCCGGCATTGACACGCCGCGGGTGCGATGGGTCATCCATGTTCAACCCGCCGGCGGCAAACGCGCCGACGCCGCTGAACAGATCGTGCATGCGCGCTACGTCGGTAACATCGGGATAGTGCGGTCCGTTTCGCGGTTCGCCCGGGGCCGGCTCCATTGACACGCCGACATCGGTCAGCGTGACCAGCTCGTCTCCGTGCGAAAACGGCAGCGGTCGAATCAACGCGGCATCGATCGCGCTGAAGACCGCAGTCGTCGCACCAACGCCAAGCGCGGCGACCAGAATCGTGGTGAGCGCAAAACCTGGACGAGCTCGAAGCCGGCGGAGAGCGAAACGAACATCCGCGAGCGCCTCGTCGAGCCAGGCGAGGCCCCAGGCATCGCGACTGCGCTGCTGAAGGTTGGTCCAATTGCCGAAGCGGCGACGGGCGGCATAGTGCGCGTCCATCGGCGATGCGCCGCGCTCCACGAGGCGCGCCTCGCGGAGTGCCACGTGCAATCGCATCTCCTCCTCGAGCTCGGCGCTCGCGCGGCCGCGGAAGACGAGGTAGCGGGCGCGCCTCGCGAGCTCGCCCAACCGGGACGGCGCGTCGTGCCGCGGCATGCGTTAGGCGGGACTGAGGATGCGGTCGATAGCCAGCGACACGCGGCGGTAGGCGGAGACCTCGGCCTCGAGCTGTTTGCGTCCGGCGGCGGTGAGCCGATAGTACCGCGCTCGCCGATTCTCGGCGGTGCGTCCCCATTGACCGGAGATCCAGCCCTTGATGAGCAGGCGCTGGAGCGCCGGGTAGAGCGAGCCCTCCTCGACGCGCAGCACATCGGCAGATCGGGTCTCGATCGCTTCCGCAATCTCGAATCCGTGGAGCTCGTGCGGCGATGCCAGCGTCTTGAGGATGAGCATGTCGAGCGTGCCGGGCGGGATTTCTTCGCGAGCGGTCGGCGCCATGGCATAGACTATCTATGTTAGTAGCCGCCGTCAAGACGCGAGCGGGCTCAGGGAGGGAACGTTGGGCGAGCGGGCACGGTTCATGAGTCGTCGGACCACGCTGACCTCGACGTGAAATCGTACGATCATTCCAGGAGACCCCGTCATGCTCATGTCGCGCCGGTTGCCCAACGCCATGCTCGTCGCCGCGGCCTTCACCGCCGCCTCCGCCAGCTCGGCGGCCGCGCAGAAGTTTTCGCTCACCAGTACCGACGTGCACGCGGGCCGGAAGATCGCCGCGGCGCAGGTGT
>JANWIK010000185.1 GCA_025449955.1 Gemmatimonadaceae bacterium | reverse complement strand
GCGCCGGCCGGCAGCACGTATGTCAACGGATCGACCACCTTACCCTGGACGTGAATCTCATAGTGCAGGTGTGGTCCCGTCGAGAGGCCCGTATTTCCAACATTGGCAATCACCTGGCCGCGTTTGACGCGCTGGCCCACGCGCACCACGATGCGCGAGCAGTGGGCGTACTTGGTGACGATCCCGCCGCCGTGATCGATTTCGAGCACGTTGCCATAGCCGGTTTGCACGGTCACCATGGTGACGGTACCAGCGGCCGGCGCAACGATCGGCGCACCCATCGGAGCGCTCACGTCGATGCCTTCGTGAGGCCGGGCGATATGCAGGATGGGATGGAAACGCGAGCGGCTGAACGCGCTCGAGAGCCATCCCGCGGTCGGCATGATGGACGGGATGTGCGACAGCCGGTCGGCGTGCTGTGAGAGCGTGTCGGAAACCTCGGCGAAGCTCGCAGCGAGTGAGTTCGCGCGCCGAATGAGGATCTCCAAGCTCGGGTGTTCGGCGATCCCTTCGCGTTGGACGAACAAGGAGTCGGGAACGTGGTCCGACAGCAGAGCCGCGACCGAGTCCTGAGGTAAGCCGGCCAAGAGCCGGATCTGCTCATCGCGCCGCGCGATCGTCTCGATGGTGTCGAGGAGGCCATCCAGGCGCGCCTGGAAGGCGGGGGATGGCGCCAATGGCGCGTGCACACTCAGCTTGGATCGCGTAAGGCCAACGCCTACCGACAGGGCCACCAGAATCGCCATCGCCCCAGCCGCTTGCGCCGTGCGTCGCAGTGCACCGGCGCTAATCGTGACCGAGCGCGCGGCGTCGCAGCCGTTCGGGACGAGCATGATGGTCCAACGGCGGTCGGCGCCCATGGCGGCCTCTGGCAAGCGGTTGTGTAGGGAGGCGTACAGCAGGAGGACGCCGCCGGCGAGCCAGAGTCACGCGGCCGGAACATCCGTTTTCATTGCGCCACAGAGTGATGCGTGGCTTCGGGCGAGGTGACGCGCGAAGGCCGTCGTGTGCGATTTTGGATGCCGCCGGCCGGTCAGGCCGAGGGCGTCTCCCGGGGGAAGAGCGCGAGTCCCTTTTCGACGCGCCAGCCGGTGGGATCGAGCGGCGGCGCGCTCGCGTCATCGGGAGCGGGCCAACGCCGCTCGTCCACGTTGCCGGGCCCGCCTAACTGACGCCACAGCTCCTGTGCCTTGGTGGGCATGAACGGGGCGAGCATCAGCGCCAGGTGCGACAGCGTCCACGCGAGCGCCGCGAGCGTGTCGTTGAGCTCCTGCGCGCGCGCTGGGTCCTTGGCGAGTTTCCATGGCGCTTGGCGATCCACGTACTCGTTCGCCCGGGCGACCACGCGCCAAGCAGCGGCGAGTGCTTCGTGGAGCAACAGATCATCCATGGCGCTGCGATAGTTCTGCGATTCGATTCTCAGCCAATCGACTGCGGCGACGAGCGCACTCCAACTGAACGGCGGCACCACGCCATCGCAGTACTTCTGAATCATCGCGATGGTCCGGCTGGCGAGATTGCCGAAGCCGTTGGCCAAGTCCGACGTGTAGCGTTCCGCGAATCGCTCCCACGAGAAGTTGCCGTCGGCGTCGAACGGCACCTCGCGCAGGAGAAAATAGCGGAACGCGTCGGAGCCGAACCGGTCGACCGCTTCGCTCAGCTCCAGCTTCACGCCGGCGCTCTTGCTGAACCGCTCGCCGCCTAACTGGACGAATCCGTGCGCCCACACGCGCTCGGGCAGCGGCAGCTCGGCGGCCCACAGCATGGCCGGCCAGATCACGCAGTGGAAGCGCGTGATGTCCTTGCCGATCACGTGGAGCTGCGCGGGCCACGCGGCGTGCGACCCGGGGAACCGCGTGGCGGTCCAATAGTTAGGCAGCGCATCGAACCACACGTAGGTGGTCTGGCGCTCGCCATCGCTCGTTGGGCGGGGGAAGGGCACGCCCCACGAGAATCGGGAGCGGCTGGCCGACACGTCCTCCAGGCCCTGGTCGAGCAGGCTCACGATCTCGTTGCGGCGCGACTCGGGTTGGATGAACGCTGGGTGCGCCGCGATGTGCGCGCGCAAGCGATCCTGGTACGCCGACAGACGGAAGAACCAGTTGCGCTCCTCGACCCACTCGAGGGTTCGCGTGGGGTGCAGCACGCACTGGCCGTCGACGATCTCGGAATCCTGCTTGAACGCTTCGCAGCCGACGCAGTACCAGCCCTGGTACGACTTCTCGTAGAAGTCATCCGGGTGTCGCTCGAAAATGCGCTCGAGCAGCTCGCGCACCCCTTCCCGGTGCTCGGCTGATGACGTGCGGATGAACTGATCGTGCGAGATCTCGAGCCGGTCCCACATCCGCTGGAAGCTTTCCGCGATGCGATCGGTGAGCTGCTGGGGACTGAGCCCGCGTTCGACGGCGGTTTGCGCGACCTTCTGCCCGTGCTCATCCATGCCGATGAGGAACCACACCTCGTCGCCGACCAGCCGGTGATACCGGGCGATGGCATCGGCGCCGATCTTCTCGAAGGCGTGGCCCAGGTGCGGCTCGCCGTTGGCGTAATCGATGGCGGTGGTGACGTAGAATCGGGGCACGATATGGGTGCGGGCGGTGCGTGATGACGAACGAAGGGCGGCCGCGCCTGGTTAGGCCGGCGCCGGCGTCAGGGACGGCGCATCACTTGGCGTCGCCGCCCGGGCGACTGCGCCGACCGCCGCGCCGTCCGCGGCGGCGGTGGGACCGGCGGTCGGGCGCCGCGTCGTCTCCTTTCGCGGCGTCGGCTTGGGCGGCGGTCGCCCCGTCGGAGTCGGCGTCGGGCGACGCGGCGTCGGCATCGATGGTCTCGTCCAATACGGTGTCGACGGCGATGTCCGACTCGTCGACGGTGTCGACGGTGTCGGGCTCGTCGTCGGCGCGGTCGGCGGCGAACGGCGAGCGTCGCTCGAGCTCCGCCTTGAGCTCGCCTAACGGCACGACGCGCGTTTCGCCATCGGCGGCGCGGAGCGTGACGCGGTCGTTGAAGATGTCGTTGCTCACGACCTTCTCTTCGCCGAGCGTCGTGACCAGCACGCGACCTTCTTTCGGGAAGCGCTTGCGCGCCTGCGCGTAGAATTCGTGCTCGTAGCGCAGGCAGCACATGAGACGTCCGCACGCGCCGGAGATCTGCGACGGATTGAGCGAGAGCCGCTGATCCTTGGCGACCTGCAGGTTCACCGGACGCAGCTCCGGCAGCCACGATGCGGAGCAGTATTCGCGTCCGCAGCGACCGATGCCGCCGAGTCGTTTGGCTTCGTCGCGCACGCCGATCTGCTTGAGCTCGATGCGCGTGCGGAACGCGGCGGCGAGGTCGCGTACGAGCGCACGAAAGTCGACGCGCCGCTCCGCCGTGAAATAAATGGTGAGCTTGCGCCGATCCCACTGCCACTCGGAGTCGGACACTTTCATGATCAAGTTGTGCTGCTTGACCTTCTCCATCACTTTGCGCCGCGTGTCTTCGTCCTGGCCGCGGAGCTCGGCGGCACGGCGCTCGTCTTCAGTGCTGGCGTTGCGCAGCACCTTGCGCTCGGGGCGGGCGGTGCCGCAGCCGTGCGAGCATCCTCCGCACCGATGGGCGGCGAGCTCGCCCACCGAATGAATGCGACCGAGGTCCTCGCCGCGATCGGCTTCGACGATGACGGACGCGTGCAAGCGCGGCGGTTCTTCCGTGTCCCAGAGGAAGAACTCCTTGCGATTGCCCTTGAACGCGACTTCGATCAGCTGCGTGGCCATGGTGGGGTGCCGTTACTCGGCGTACTGGCCCATGGCGAGGAACTTCTCGCGGCGCCGCCTGACGAGCTTCTCGGGGCGATAGCGGCCTAACTCTTCGAGCGCGCGGCTCAAGGCTTGGTGCACCGCGTGCGCCGCGGCTTCGTGGTTGGCGTGCGCGCCGCCCACCGGTTCGGGGATGATCTCATCGATCACGCCCAGGTCGAGCAGGTCCTGCGCGGTGATGCGGAGAGCCGACGCGGCGCGCTCGCGCATCTCGGGGCTCTTGCCGTCCTTCCAGAGAATGGCGGCGCACCCTTCGATCGTGATGACCGAGTAGACGGCATTTTCCATCATCAGGACGCGGTCGGCCACGCCTAACGCAAGCGCGCCGCCCGAGCCGCCTTCGCCGATCACGGTCGCCACGATGGGCACCTCGAGCCGGCTCATCTCGAACAGGTTGCGCGCGATGGCCTCGGACTGCCCGCGCTCCTCGGCGCCTAACCCAGCCCAGGCGCCCGGCGTGTCGATGAAGGTGATCACCGGGACGTGGAACTTCTCGGCCAGCTTCATCAAACGGAGCGCCTTCCGATATCCCTCGGGATGCGGCATCCCGAAATTGCGCTTGAGATTTTCCTTGGTGTCGCGGCCGCGCTGCTGGCCGATGACCATCACCGTCTCGCCTTCGAGGCGCGCCCACCCGCCGACGATGGCGGCGTCTTCGCGGTACTGCCGGTCGCCGTGGAGCTCGATGAAGTCGGTGAACGCGAGCTGGAGGTAGTCGAGCGTGAACGGCCGCTTGCTGTTGCGCGCCACCTGGACGCGCTGCAGCGGCGACAGATTCTTGTAGACCTCGGCGCGCAGCTCGTCGAGCTTCCGCTCGAGCGGTGCGATTTCCTCGGTCACATTCATCTGCCGCTTGCCGACGGTCTTTTTCAGCTCGTCTATCTGCTTTTCCAGCTCAGCGATCGGCTTCTCGAACTCCATCGTCGTCGAGCTCGCCATGTCAGCTCCCGCGTACGAGTCGCACCCGATCCGGACCGAGTAGCGATCGCAGCTCGTTGAGTGCCGCGTTAGTCACCGCGATCCGCAAGGTCCGGGACCGGAGCCGAGCGCTGGTCCCGTTTCCATCGTTCCACCTGAGCTCGAGCGGCGCCGAGCCCGCGTGCACTTCGACGGCTTCCCGCACGTCGCGCATCACGTCGGCCGAGACACCGGCACCGAAGCCTAACTCGATGGCCACCGCGACGTTTCCGGTTGCACGGTTCTGCTCGAACGGCGTAACCGACTCGACGATGAACACGGGGTTCTCGGCTCCCTGATCACGCCGAGAATAGCTGCCCGCGAGCAGGACCGGCACATCGGCTTTGATCTTGTCGCCGAGGAGCGTCCAGGCCTCGGGGAAAACCAGCACCTCCGAAGATCCCGAAAAATCTTCGACTGTCAACCGCGCAAACTCGGCTCCGCTCCGCTTGCTCACCTGCCGCTTGATGGCAGTGACCACCACGCCGAGTTTGATCGGTTGGTCGGTCCATGTACCGAGCTGGGCCACAGTGTGCGAGGCGAACAGCTCGACTTCCGTTCGGTACGGCTCGAGCGGGTGTCCCGAAATATAAAAGCCCAGGATTTCCTTTTCCTTGGCCAGGCGCTCGGCGTCGGACCAGGGCTGGACGTTGGGCAGCGAGCGCGCCGGGATCGACGGGGCGGACGCATTGCCCGAGGATTCGCCGAAGAGGGATACCTGGCCGCTGGCGGTCTCTTCCTGTTTGAGCGCGGCTTCCTGAAGGGTGGAGTCGAGCGTGGCGAGGTACTGCGCGCGGTGGCCACCCAACCCATCCAGGGCGCCGGAAGCGATGAGCGCCTCGAATACGCGTTTGTTGCAGGTGCGGAGGTCGACGCGATCGGCGAGATCGACGAGCGCGGTGAACGGACCATCGCGGCGCCCGGCGAGAATGGCATCGATCGCCGTGCGCCCCACGTTGCGAATGGCGCCCAACCCGAAGCGCACGCGCTTGTCGCCGACGACGGTGAACTTGTAGCCGGACTCGTTGACATCGGGCGGCAGCACCTCGATGTCCATCTCGCGCGCTTCGTTGATGTACTTGACGACGGCGTCGGTATCGCCGATTTGCGACGACAGGAGCGCCGCCATGAATTCGGCGGGGTAGTGGACCTTGAGCCACGCGGTCTGGAACGAGAGGATCGAGTACGCGACCGAGTGGGACTTGTTGAACCCGTAGCGGCCGAACGTTTCGATCTGGCTCGCGATCTCTTCGATGATGCGCCGATCGTACCCGCGGGCGACGCTCTTCTCGATGAACTTGCCTAACTCTTTGCGAATGAGCTCGGCGTCCTTCTTCCCCACCGCCTTCCGGAGCACGTCGGCTTCGGCGAGCGAGATGCCGGCGAGCACCTGGGCGATGCGCATCACCTGTTCTTGATAGGTGATGACGCCGTAGGTGCTGGAGAGCGCGGACTCGAGCTCCGGTAAGGCGTAGGTGACCGGCTCTTCGCCGCGCTTGCGGCGGATGAAGACCTTGTGCATGCCGGCGTCCAACGGACCGGGGCGCATGAGCGCGTTGGACGCGACGAGGTCGTCGAAGCGGTCGCAGCGCATGCTGCGCAGGAGGTCGGTGGCGAGCGCCGACTCGAACTGGAACACGCCGGCGGTGCGTCCGGCGCGGAGCATCCGGTAGGTCTCGGGGTCCTCGAGCGGCAGCTGCGACGGATCGAGTTGCTCGCCCGTCCGGTCGGCGATCATCGCCAGGGCGTCGTGAATCACGGTCAGCGTCGTTAGGCCGAGGAAATCCATCTTGAGCATCCCGGCCTTCTCGAGGTAATTCATGTCGTACTGCGTGACGACCACGGACTCGTCGTCATTGCCGCCGGCGCCCTTGGTGGTCTGCGTGCACACGGGCACGTAATCGTCTAACGGACCGGGCGCGATGACGACGCCGGCGGCGTGCACGCCGGCGTGGCGCGAGAGCCCCTCGAGGGCAATGGCATAGTCGAGCAGCTGCGTGTAGCGCGCTTCCTTGCGGTACAGGTTGCGGACGTCGCTGATCTGCTCGACGGCTTCGCTCACCGAGAGCGAGTAGTTGGGCTGGTTGGGAATCAGCTTGGCGAGCTGGTCGGTTTCCTGCGGCGTGAAGCCCAACACGCGGCCCACATCCTTGATCACGGCGCGCGACTTCATCGTGCCGAACGTGATGATCTGGCCGACGGCGTTGCGTCCGTACTTCTGCCTCACGTATTCGATGACCTCGCCGCGCCGCTCGAAGCAGAAGTCGACGTCGATGTCCGGCATCGACACGCGCTCGGGGTTCAGGAAGCGCTCGAACAGCAGGTCGAACCGGAGCGGGCAGACGTCGGTGATACGGAGCGAGTACGCGACCAGCGAGCCGGCCGCCGAGCCGCGGCCCGGGCCAACGGGGATGCCCTTTTCGCGCGCCGCGGCGATGAAGTCGGCGACGATGAGGAAGTAGCCCGCGTATCCCGTGGTGGTGATGACGCCCAGCTCGTAGTCGAGCCGGCGGCGCACCTCATCGGGCAACGGGTCGCCGTACCGCTCGCGCGCGCCCGCTTCGGCGAGGCGCACGAGCAGGTCGTTCTCGGTGGCCACTCCGTTAGGCAGCGGGAACGACGGGACGTGATACGTCTTGTCGAATTCGACGTGCGTCTGCTCGGCGATGCGCAGCGTGTTCTGGAGCACCTCCGGATGGCCGGGGAAGTGCGAGGCGATTTCGTCGGCGTTCTTGAAGTAGAGGCCGTCGTCGTAGCGCAAGCGGTCGGGCGCTTCGAGATCCTTGCCTAACCCAATGCAGAGCAGCACGTCGTGCGCGTCGTGGTCGGACCGGCGCAGGAAGTGCGCGTCGTTGGTCGCGATCGCCGGTATGCCGGTGTCGGCCGAGAGACGGAACACCTGTGCGTTGAGCCTGGACTGCAGTCCGCCCGCGTCGTGGGCCTGCACCTCGAGATAGTAGCGGCCATCGAACACGTCGGCGTACCACAGGGCGGCGGCTTTCGCCTCGTCGTACCGGTCGTCCATCAGGTGGGTCGCGATCTCGCCGGCCAGACACGCCGATGACACGATGAGCCCGTCGCGATATTTCGTGAGCAGCTCGCGATCGACGCGCGGCTTGCTGTAGAACCCTTCGGTGTAGGCGAGCGACGACAGCTTCACGAGATTCCGGTATCCGGTCTCGTTCTCGGCGAGGATGATGAGATGGAAGTACGGCTTGGCGCCGGGACGCGGGCGGGTGCGCTCGCGGCGGTCGCCGGGCGCGACGTACGCTTCCATGCCGATGATCGGGCGGAGCTTGGCCTTCTTGGCTTTTTCCTGGAACTCGAAGGCCGCGTGCAGGTTACCGTGATCGGTAATGGCCAGCGCCGGCTGCTCGAATTCGAGTGCCCGCGCGATGAGGTCGTCGATCCGATTGGCGCCGTCCAGCAGCGAATACTCGGAGTGACAATGCAGATGGACGAAAGACATCTCGTGTGGGCTGTGGCGTTGACGGGCGGCGCGCGCGCGAAGGGCCGCCGAGTGGGGCGCGTGAACGCTCCCCCAAGTATACGCGCCGAGCCGGCCGCCGACGAGGCCGCAGTTGGCGGCGCCGCGGGATGCATCGTCCGTGTGCGTTCGGTACCTTGCACCGGCGAATCTGATTTGGGACGCGCCCCGCGTGGGGCGCCTCGGGAGGGGGCTATTTCGTGATGTCTCCCGCGCGCATCGTGCGGCGGACGCTGCTCGTGATCGTGCTGCTCGTGGTCGCGTTCGCGGTGCTCACTCCCATCGGCCGATACCTCGCGCGTGCCGGGTGGGAGGAGGGGAAGATTCTCGCGAGGCGGCGATCGATCCGTGAGCTGGTCGCGTCGCCCAGGACGGATCCCAACACGCGAGCCAAGCTCGAGCTCGTACTCGACGCGCGGACGTTCGCCGCGGATTCGCTGCATCTCGAAGCCGACGAGAGCTTCACCACCTACAGCAAGCTGGATTCGGACACGCTGGTGCTCGTGGTGGGCGCGGCGTATCGCGATCGGCTGCGTCCCTTCACGTGGTGGTTCCCGATCGTGGGTCGCGTGCCGTACAAGGGCTACTTCGCGCCGAGCGACGCGATGGATGAAGCGAAGTCGCTCGAGGCTCAGGGATTGGACACGTACGTGCGGCCGGCGTCGGCGTTCAGTACGCTCGGGTGGTTCGAGGATCCGGTGGTGTCGAGCACGCTGCACGAGGACACGGCGAGTCTGGCCAACACGGTGATTCACGAGCTGACGCACAACACGTTCTACGCGCCGGGCCAGGCCGTGTTCAACGAGTCGTTCGCGAACTTCGTGGGCGCGCACGGGGCGATGCGGTTTTTCGCGGCGCGGGGCGACACGCTGCACCTGCGCGCGAGCGAGCGGGATTGGGCGCGCGATCGTGCGTTAGGCGCCTTCTGGGAGGGCGTGTTCGACGCGCTCGACTCGGCGTTCCGCGCGCATCCGGCGAGCGCGGCCGAGCGGCTCGCGGCGCGCGACACGGTGTTCGCGCGGGCGCGCGTGCACTTCATGCAGGATGTGTTGCCGCGATTGCCGGGGATTCCGCCGGGTGTGCGGGTGCAACTGGTGCTCAACAACGCGGTCGTGTTGTCGCGCCGCGTGTATCGCACCGGGCTCGATTTGTTCGACGGCGTGCTGGAGCGCGAGGGCGGCGACCTGCGGCGCGCGGTGCCGGAGATCATCGCGCTCGCCAAGTCGCGACCGAAGGATCCGTACGGCGCGGTGCGCGACTGGGTCGCGGCCACACCGGCACCCGCCGCGCCGGCCGACTCCGTCCGTTAGGCACTGCCGGCGCCGAAGCGGCCGCGCAGCAGCGCGCGCAGGTCGATCGGCGGTCCCGCGGGCGCGGTGAGTCGAGCCTCGGGAACGGGCGCCTCGGCTGCCGCGGCAGCCACGCGGCGCATGCGTTCGCGGACGCCGCCGTCGATGAAGCGCGAAAGCTGGTCGATAGTGTACTCGGAACCCCAGCGCGAGCCGTACGTGTTGAGCGGGTGGATCACCGCGAGCTGGTGCCGCGCGCGCGTCATGGCGACGTACATCAAGCGGCGCTCTTCTTCGGCTTCGTCGTCGTCGCGTAAGGCGCGCGACGAGGGGAACCATCCGTCGACGGCCCAGACGATGAACACCGCATCCCATTCGCGGCCCTTGGCGCTGTGGGCGGTGCTGAGAATGAGCGCGTCGTCCTCGCGATCATCTGGGCCCGCGAGGTCCTGCGTACCCGATGGCGGCTCGAGCGCAAGCTCGCTCAGGAACGCGGCCCGCGACGGGAAATTGCCGGCGATCACCTCGAGCTGATCGAGATCGGCGAGACGCGGCTCGATGTTGTCGTATCGCTCGCGCAAGATGTCGTCGTACAGTTTGCGCACCAGCGCGATCTCGGCGGTCACCGGCTGCGATGCGGGGCCGGTCCCCGATTGCTGCAGCGCGTCGAGCAGTTTCACGAGCGACTCGTGCGCGCCGCGTGCCCGCGCCGGCGGCGTGCACTCGGCGAGGGTTCGCGGATCCCACGACGCGGCTGCAATGCGCTCGACGGCCGAACGCGCCGTGGCTTCACCGATGCCCGGAAGGAGCAAGAGGACGCGATACCAGCTCACTTCATCGCGCGGGTTCTCGACTAACCGAAGGAACGCGAGCACGTCTTTCACGTGCGCCGCTTCGAGGAACTTGAGGCCGCCCCACTTCTCGAACGGGATTTTCCGGTTCGTCAGCTCGATCTCGAGATCGGCAGACATGTAGCCGGCACGGAAGAGCACGGCGATCTCGCGGAGCGGCGTGCCGGCCTCGTGCAGCTCGAGCACGCGATCGACGACCCATCGCGTTTGATCGTGCTCGTCGCGGGCGGTGACGAGCACCGGCAGATCGCCGCCTAACCGCTCGGTGCGCAGGTTTTTCGTGTAGCGCTCGCGGGCGCGCGAGATGACGGTGTTGGTGACGTCCAGGATCGGCTGCGTGGACCGGTAGTTGGTTTCGAGCGTGACGATCGTTGCGCCGGTGAACTGCTTCGGAAAGTCGAGAATGTTGCGGACGTTGGCGCCGCGGAACGCGTAGATGCTCTGCGCGTCGTCGCCGACCACGGTGATGTTGCGGTGCGTGCGGCACATGCCGCGGAGAATGCGCGCCTGCAGGAGGTTTGTATCCTGATACTCGTCGACCAAGACGTGGTCGTAGAGACCGGCGATGCGCGTCGCGAGCTCGGCTGAGCCCTCGAGCATGCCGGCCCAGAAGAGCAACAGGTCATCATAGTCGACGAGGTTGCGCTCCTCTTTGCGGGCGATGTAGTCGGCGAACACGCGGCGTACTTCGGGCGCGTCGTCGGCGAACTGGGGGAACTCGTCGCGCAGCACGTCATCGACCGGGATGTCGGTGTTGATGTGGCGCGAGTACACGTGGTGGAGCGTTTCCTTCTTCGGGAAGCGCGACGCGCGCTGGCCGAAGCCTAACCGGGCGCGCGCGATGCCCATGAGGTCGATGGCGTCGCCCTGGTCGAGGATGGTGAAGTCCTTCGCAATGCCCGCGGCTTCGCCGTAGGCGCGGAGCAAGCGATGCGCCGTGGCGTGGAAGGTGCCGCCGTGCACGCGGCCCGTGGCGCCGCCCACCATGCGCTCGGCGCGCTCGAGCATCTCCTGCGCAGCGCGTCGCGTGAACGTGAGCAGCAGAATCCGGTGCGGCCTAACGCCGGTGCCGACGAGGTGCGCCACGCGGTGCACCAGCGTACGCGTTTTTCCGGTGCCCGCTCCGGCGATGATCAGGAGCGGACCCTCGCCATGTTGGGCGGCGGCCAGCTGCGCGGCATTCAGCGATTGTGGGCGGGACTCGAGGGACACAGGGGACGGGTAAGAAGTCGTGTTCCCGTTCGATACTTACTTCTTGGAGCTGTTCCTGTACCGATTGATCGCGACCTGATCCACATACATGCCGCCGTAGCGCTCTTCGCGCCATGGGTCGCCGCGCATATGATAGCCGTTCTGTTCCCAGAATCCGGGCATGTCGAAATCGAGCAGCTCGAATCCGCGGACCCACTTTGCACTCTTCCAGAAGTACAGGTGCGGCACGAGCAAGCGAAGGGGCCAGCCGTGCTCCGGCGTCAGGTCGGCGCCGTCGTGGCGGAATGCGAGCAGGTTTTCGGGGCGATCGAGGTCGGCCAGCGGAAGATTGGTCGTGTAGTCCGGGTCCGCGTGCACGAGCACGTACGTCGCCTCAGGCTTGGGACGCGCGCGTCGCAAAATCTCGTGAACCGGGATTCCCTCGAAGCGATTGCTTAGGCGACTCCAGCGCGTGACGCAGTGGATGTCGCACACCGTGTCTTGATGAGGCAGAGCGAGGAGCTCGTCGTAGGTGAACGACAGCGGCTCTTCGACGAGTCCCGACACCTCGAAGCGCCACGTGGCGAGGTCCACGTGAGGGACCTCGCCGTAGTGCAACACCGGCCATTTCTTGGTGAGCACCTGCCGGGGCGGAAGGCGATCGCGGTCATGCGGGATCGCATCGACTTCGGGCAGGAGGTCTGAGGACATTCGACAATATAGGCTTCCAGGCGCCTGACTGAGACGGTGCGTGCGTCTGTCGGCGCCTCACTAGCTCCTCTGTAGCTGTTTGAAAGCTCCTCTGTAGTTGTCTCAAAGGGATGACTAAAGGGATGCAATGGATGGGGAGGATTGCCGCGTCGCGCATTCTGGACTCAATCGCGCACCCGCCTGGATGTCGCCACGCGCATCTGCGATTCACTCACCATCGCGATGTGGCGATCTTCCCCATCCCTTGCATCCCTTTAGTCATCCTTTGAATCAGCTACAGAGGTGCTCATTGCGCGCGGCGCGGTTTGGCCGCGGTCGAAGCTCATGTCGTCGCAATTCGCTGCGCAACGGCACGCGCGTGGAACGAGAGGCGATCCTCGGACAGGTCGCGCGCCTCGAGCTCGAAGACATCGGCGAGCGAAGCGGCGGCGGCGGTGGAGACGTCGGCGAGCGGGATGCGGCTCGCGGTCTCGCGCTCCATGGACGTCATCACGACGCCGCTGATGCCGCACGGCACCATGAGATCGAAGTACGTGAGGTCGACCGACACGTTGAGCGCGAAGCCGTGCCAGGTGACCCAGTCGCGGGCGTGGACGCCGATC
>JANWIK010000184.1 GCA_025449955.1 Gemmatimonadaceae bacterium | reverse complement strand
GCGAGACCCGAGGCGTAGCGGGGCCCGCGATCCGGGCGGCGGCAGCAGGGTCCCCACGCTATGTTAGGTGCGCTGCACCCGGCGCCGGCGCACCGCATATCCGCTGCCCCGCCTTACTCTCGACACGTTCCCAGCCGCCAACCGAGGAGACACAACATGATTGCGTATCTCACGGAGTGCATCGGCACATTCTTTCTCGTGCTCACGGTGTGCCTGAGTGTGTTGAACGGCACCGCGGCCGCTCCGCTGGCGATCGGGTCGTCACTCATGATCATGGTGTACATGGGCGGCCATATCTCCGGGGGCCACTACAATCCCGCGGTCACGCTCGCCGTGTGGATGCGCGGAAAACTCAGCGGGTCGCAGGTGATTCCGTACTGGATCGCGCAACTCGTGGGCGCAATCATCGCCGGGCTGGTCTCCTATCTCATCATGGGCAAATCGTTCGTCGTGGCGCCGGCGCCGTCTGCCAGTGTGCTGCAGGTGCTCGTCTGCGAGTTCCTGTTCGCGTTCGCGCTGTGCCTCGTCGTGCTGCAGACCGCCACGAACCCCAAGACGTCGGGCAACTCATACTACGGATTGGCAATCGGATTCACGGTCATGGTAGGCGCGTTTGCCGCGGGTGGAATCTCGGGCGGCGCATTCAATCCGGCGGTAGGCACCGGACCGGCGATCGCGAGCATGCTCACGGGCGGCGGCACGCTGTCCCATGTATGGCTGTACATCGTCGGGGGCCTGTTGGGTGGCGCCGCCGCGGCGGCGGTCTACAAGGTGCAGAGTCCGGAGTCGTGATGGCAGCACGGCGAGTCGCCTGACTGTCGTGCAATAGTTCGACGCATCAACAGAGGTATCGATGGTGTTGCAACGGGTCGTGGTGGGTGTGGATTTCAGCGCACCGTCGGAAGCCGCGGTGCGCTGGGTGGCGCGCGAGTTGGCGCCAACAGCCGACGTGGTGCTGGTGCACGCCGTCGACGTGCCCGCGCCGCCGAGTTTTCTGCGAGGTCGATTCCCCTCGCGTGACACGCTCGCCGGCACGGCACGCGCGGGCGCCGATGCGTCGTTGCGCGAGCTGGGCGCGATACTCGGACCCGAGCGGAGCCACCTCGAGCTGCGCGACGGTCGCGCGGACGAGGCGATCGCCGCGGTGGCCGCCGCGTATCACGCCGATCTCGTCGTCCTCGGTGCGGGCGGCGACACGAGCGCCCTCCATGCGTTAGGCACGACCGCCGAGCGGGTCGCGCGCACCGCGCCGGCGCCGGTGTTGTTGGCGCGCCAGCCGCTGGCGGCCAGAGGCGCGACCGTGCTCGTGGCGATGGACGACGACGGCCTGACGCCGGCGCTGCAGCAGTGGACGACCTTTCTCGCGGCGCAGTTCGACGCCGCCGTCACGGGACTTCACGTGGTAAGCGAAACTATGTTAGGCAGACTGGTGTCGTTGGCGGCCGTGGTGGCCGGCACGCCGGAACCCCCTGCGTTAGGCGTCGGCGTCGTCGAGGACGCCAACGTGTGGATGCGCGAGCTGGTGGCCAAGGGCCTCGACAGCACGCGTACGCGCGGCGAAGTCGCCTACGGCGATCCGGCGCGAGAAATCCTCGCCACCGCCGAGCGGCTCTCCGCCACCGTCATCGTCCTCGGCCGCCACCGCGCCACCGGTGTCCGCCGCCAGCTGCTCGGCAGCGTAGCCGACCGCGTGGTGCGCGGCGCGTCATGCTCCGTGTTGGTCGTCACCGAACCCGCGATCGATGCGGCGTCGGTCGGCCAGGAGCGGCCCGCCGCATGACGACCGGAGCGACGACACGCCGCGCGGCCTTCGACTTGCCGGCAGCCGCGCGGCGAGACATGCACGACAACGGCTTCACGCCGGACGTGCCGGCCGACGCCGCCCAGCAACTCGACGGCATCGTCGCCCACCCGACGCCTAACGACGCGGCCGGCGCGCGCGACATGCGCGCGATGCTCTGGTCGTCCATCGACAACGACGACACCCGCGATCTCGACCAGATCGAATTCGCCGAGACGCTGGAGGGCGACGTGGTGCGCCTGCGCGTCGCGATCGCGGACGTCGATGCGCTCGTGCCCAAGGACTCGCCGCTCGATCACGCCGCGCACGCGAACGCGACGTCGGTCTACACGGGGGTGCGCACGTTCACGATGCTGCCCGAGCCGCTCTCGTACGATCTCACGTCGCTGCGCGCCGATGCGGACCGCCGCGCCATCGTCATCGAGGTCGACGTCGCTGCCGACGGAACCATAGCGCGCGGTGACGCATACCCGGCGCTCGTGCGCAACCACGCGCAACTGGCCTATCCGAGCGCGGGCGACTGGCTCGAGGGACACGGCGCCGCGCCGCCCGCCGTCGCGGCAAATCGCGCGCTCGCCGAGCAGTTGACGCTGCAGCACACGCTCGCCCAACGGCTCCGCGCGAATCGCCTGCTCCACGGCGCGCTCGAGCTCGAAACGATCGAGGCGACCCCGGTGATGTCCAACGGCACCGTGACGGACCTCAAGGTCGTCCGCATCAACGCGGCGCGCCTGCTGATCGAAGACTTCATGATCGCGGCGAACATGGCCATGGGTCGGTACCTCGCCGGGCGCAACCGGTCGGCGCTGCTGCGCGTGGTGCGGTCGCCGGAGCGTTGGTCGCGCATCGTGCAGGTGGCGCATGATGCCGGCGACACGTTGCCCGACACGCCCGACAGTGCAGCGCTCGCCGGATTCCTCGCGCGTCGTCGCGCCGCGGATCCCGACCACTTCCCCGACCTCTCGCTCACCATTGTCAAACTGCTCGGCCCCGGCATCTATACCGTCACGCCGCCGGACGGCACGACGACGGGCCACTTCGGGCTCGCCGTCACCGACTACACGCATTCCACTGCGCCTAACCGACGGTACGCCGATCTCGTCATGCAGCGCCTCATCAAGGCCGCGGTGGCCGATGCGCCCCCACCCTACGACGACGCGGCGCTCGACACACTCGCCCAACACTGCACCGAGCGTGAAGACGCCGCCCGCAAAGTCGAGCGCCTCGCGCGCAAGCAAGCCGCCGCCGTCATGTTAGGCGGCCGCATCGGCGAGACATTCGATGCGATCGTGACCGGCGCCTCGCAGAAGGGCACGTTCGTGCGCCTCGTCAGCCCGCCCGCCGAAGGCATGGTCGTGAATCCGCCGGCGAACATCGACGTGGGCGACCGCGTGCGCGCACAACTCGTCTCGACACGCCCCGATCCGGGTTTCGTGGACTTCCGCATCGCGAAGCCCTGAGCGTCGCCGCGCGCGATCGCACCGTCCTACACATGGGACATCGCGCGTACTCCACGGACGACGAATTGTGTTAGGCGAAGGGCCGCGGGGCGAAAAATGCCCCTCGGCCAAGTGCTTGATTCGACGCGAGATGGCGCGCTGGCACGTGTCGTTCGGCACGGCTGGCTTCCTCCGGAATGCTCGTTGCCCGACTCCCGTCGTGGCAGTGGTCTTTGCCACGCAGCACGAGAACAACGGGAGATACCTATGCGTCACCTTGCGTCGACGTTCGGCGCGCTTGCTTTGGCCCTCACGGCCGCGGTCCCGATTCACGCGGACCCGCCGGCGCGCGTAGCACGTGTCAGCTACATCGAAGGCTCCGTGTCACTCCGCCCCTCTTCGGCGAATGACTGGGTTCAAGCCTCCATCAATTATCCCATGACGTCCGGCGACAACATCTGGACGGACCAGAGCTCGCGCGCCGAGCTGCACGTCGGCTCGACGGCGCTCCAACTCGGTCCGCAGACGGCGCTGGGCGTGACCACGTTGGACGACTCGCACTTCCAGGTGCGGATCGACCAGGGCGAAGTCGAAGTGCGAGTCCACACGTCCGATGCGGACGACGCGGTCGAATTCGACACGCCTAACGGAACGGTGACGCTGGCGCAGGCCGGCCAGTATCGCGTCGACGTCGCCGCCGATGGCCACACGAGCATCGTGACCGTGCGCGACGGCCAGGCCGATGTTGCCACCGCCACGCAATCGTTCGCGCTCCAGGCCGGACAGAGTGCCTCGATCGACGGCACCGACAACGCGACGTACGATGTCGCCTCGGCGCCGGCGTACGATGATCTCGACACCTGGAGCCAGGCACGCGACGCCCGCGAGGACGCAGCCGTCTCCCGCCAGTACGTCTCGACCGAAATGACCGGCTACGAAGATCTCGATTCGTACGGCACGTGGCACTCCACGCCGCTCTATGGCGAGGTGTGGACTCCGGCCAGCGTGCGCCCCGGTTGGGCGCCGTACCGCTACGGACGCTGGGCCTTCGTGCAGCCGTGGGGCTGGACGTGGATCGACGATGCACCCTGGGGCTTCGCGCCGTTCCACTATGGCCGTTGGGCATACTACAGTGGCCAGTGGGTGTGGGTGCCGGGCGCCGTCGTCGCACGCCCAGTGTACGCCCCGGCGCTCGTCGCCTTCGTGGGCGGTCCGCGCTTCTCCGTGTCGCTGCGCTTTGGCGGTGACGGAGGCGTCGCGTGGTTCCCGCTCGCACCGGGCGAAGCGTACGTCCCGACGTACCGCGTCAGCGATCGCTACGCGAGGAACGTGAACATCACCAACGTCCGCGTGACGAACGTCAACGTGCGCAACATCAACGTCACGAACATCCAGTACGCGAACGAACGCGTCGTGGGCGGCGTCACCGCCGTGCCGCGCCGCAGCTTCGAGAATTCGCAGGCGATCGGCCGCGTCGCGACCATCGTCTCGCCGCGGGACGCGCTCACCGGCACCGTCGTTGGGCACACGGCGCCCATCGCCCCGACGCCGGCCAGTCGGTTAGGCCGCGCGCCCGAGGACGCACACCTCACCGTGCGTCCGCCGGCGCAAGCGTTCGCGCGCCGCGTGGTCACGCGGACGGCGGATCCCCGCACCGTCACCCGTGCGCCGGTGACGACGGTTCGCACGGAGCCGGCACGGATTCCCGTGACGGTCGCACACCCGGCAACGCCGACTAACGAGTCGCACAGCGTCCGCGCGACGCCGGTCATCATGAAGCCGGCCGGCCGTCGCGCCGACCCGGTGGTCGCACGTCCGGTACAAACGCAGCCGATGGTTCGTACCCAACCGGCGGTGCGCGTTGAACCAACCGTGCGCGCCGAACCCGCGGTGCGCGCCGAACCAATGGTGCGCGCCGAACCAATGGTGCGCACTGAACCAATGGTGCGCACTGAACCAACGGTGCGCGCGGAGCCGGTTGCACGTCCGGCGCCCAGGATGCAGGCTGCACCAGCACTTCGTTCGCAACCCGCGGGCGCGCGACCTGGTATCATGGAAGCGCCGCCGCAACCTCGAAACGAGGTTGATACGCGCGTGCGCGCCGAGCCGTCAGCGGCCGCGCGCCCGGTCACGACGACTCGCGTCGAGCATGTCGCGCGCGAGGCGCAACCGCGCGAGCACGTCAGCACGCCAAAGGTCGATCACTCGAAGGACATGCGTCGCCCGGTGAATCACCCGTGACCATGATTCGCAGCGCAGACTGATTGCGCGCTTCAAGACTGGAATTGCAGTGGAGGCTTCGGTATGATGCCACGTGCATCTGCCGAAGCCTCGCTGCATCACCGCTGGTCCGTCACAGCCGTGACGGAGACCACTCCCACACAGGCAACGTTCGGGGCCGACGGCCGCCCGCTCACGGTGATGTACGTCGATCTCAATACCGTGTGGCGCGGCGGACAACGTCAGATCTTCTGGATGGCCGAAGGCCTCAAGCGCCGCGGCGGACGCCCGCTCCTCGCACTGCGTCCGCATGCAGTGCTCGCCCAACGGGCGCGCGCTGCCGGTCTCGAGGTCATCCCGATCGACCCGCTCATTGCCGAATGGGGTCCAAGGACGGTCCTCCGCCTGCGACGGATCGTCGCGCGCGAGGGCGTCGACATTCTGCATCCACAGTGCGGTCACAGCATGGCGTTGTGCGCGCTGGCAGCGTTGGGCACGAACACACGCGTCATCTTCGCGCGGCGCGTCACGTCGCCCCTCAGGCGCGGTACGGCGACGCGTATCAAGTACGGCCGCGCCGACCGCTTCATCGCCGTGTGCCGCGCCGCGGTCCCTGCGCTGCTCGACGCCGGCATTGATGCCGATCGCGTGGACGTCGTCTACAGCGGCGTCGACCTGACGCGCCGCGTGGAGCCGGCCACCCCCGCCACGCTCGCCGAGCTCGGCGTGCCTAACGGAAGCGGACCGCTGGTGGTGATGGTCGGGGCGCTCACGCAGATGAAGGACCCGCTCACCTTCGTGCGCGCGATCGACGTCGCCCGGCGCTCCGTGCCGTCCCTGCACGCGCTCCTCGTGGGCGACGGTCCGCTGCGAGCGCCCGTCGAAAGCGTGATGCGCCAACTCGGACTCGACGGCACTCTCCACCTCGCCGGATTTCGGTCGGATGCCGACTCGCTCATGTGCGCAGGCCAGGTGGTCGTACTGAGCTCCGACGGCAGCGCGGAAGGCATCGGCGGCGTCGTCATCGACGCGATCTCGTTTGGACGGCCGGTCGCGGCTACGGCGGCGGGCGGCGTACCGGAAGTGATCGAGCACGAGCGCACCGGCCTTCTCGTTCCCATCGGCGATGCCACGGCACTCGGCCAGGCCATCGTCAGATTGCTCACCGACGACGCGCTCGCCGCCCGGCTCGTCGCCGCGGGGTTGGCGCGCTCGCGCGACTTCGCGATCGAGAACACGGTGGACGGAACCATGGCCGTGTACCGGAAGCTGCTGGAGCCGGCGTCGACGTGACCGCCGCGCCCCCGCCTCGCCGCCTAACGGTACTCGAGCTCGATACCGAACGCGGATGGCGCGGCGGCGAGCGACAGCTCCTCTGGCACGCCCAGGTGCTGTCGCGCTTGGGGCACCGGGTGCTCATCGCCGCGCGACCCGGCGAGCCGTTGGCCCAGCGCGCGGCGGCGCTCGGCATTCCGGTTGTCGCTGTCGCTCCGGCCACGGAGCTCGATCCGCGAGCGGCCATCGCGCTCCGCCGCGCGATTCGTCGGGAGCGCGTCGACATCGTGCACTCGCATACGGCGCACGGAGTGTCGCTCGGCGCCATGGCCTGCCTGGCGACGGACGCCAGGCTCGTTATCACCCGACACTCCGACTTCCGACTGCGCTCGAACATCGGCACGCGGTGGAAGTACGGGCGCGTCGACGGCCTCATCGCCATTTCGAGCGCCTCCAAGAACGCCATGGTTGCGAGCGGATTGCCGGCTGAATCGATCACAATCGTTCGAGGAGGCTCCGATCAATCCATGCCTCTCGTGCCCGCGAATCGGGAGACACTCGAAGCCCTGGGCGTCCCCACTGGATCGCCATTGGTCGTGCAAGTGTCGCAGCTCGTGCAGCACAAGGACCCGCTCACGTTCGTTGCCGCGATCGACGTGGCTCGCGCCAAAGTGCCGTCGCTCAGGGCTGTGCTGGTTGGCGATGGGCGGCTCCGCGCTGAAGTCGAGCGAGCCGTGGTCGAGCGGTCGTTGCACAACCATATCCGGGTAGCCGGATATCGCACCGACGCCGACGCATTGCTTGCGTCAGCCGATCTCGTGACGCTGAGCTCGGAAGAGGACGCGCTGCCGAGTGTCCTGTTCGACGCATTGTTCTGTGGAAAACCGATCTGTGCGACGGCCGCAGGCGGCGTACCGGAGATCATCGAAAATGGCGTGTCGGGTCTGCTCTCGCCGGTGCACGAGGGTGCGGCCCTAGGCTCGGCGATCGCGCGGGTGCTCGCGAACCCAACCCTCGCTGCGAGCCTGTCTGCAGGCGCGCGGCGACGAGCATCGGAGTTTTCGATCGAGCGAAGCGTGGGCCGGACGATCGCCGTGTACGAGCGCGTGCTCGGAGTGCCAATCGTCGGCGCCATGCGTGACAATTAACGTTACATAGAACTCTGCAAGCTACGGACTAACTGTACTTTACAGACTTGTCAACAATCGTATCGGTGCGAGGCTCTTTCCCGCCAAAGGGTGACACGGGTGTCGCGCGTGTCGTCCTCCAACGAGGGGCTGCCCGTGCGATATTCGCATGGAATCGCCGCCCTGGTTCGAGTCGCAAGTGAGCCGTCGAGCGTGCCATGCACCGCCTTTCTGTTTGGAATTCCCTGCGCCGTCCTGGACTGCGGTTGAGTGTCGTCATGTGCGCCCTGGTGCCCGCCTGGACGATGAGTGCGTCGCCTGCGGCGGCGCAGGCGAGCAACCTCGAGGTCGGGACCGTGTTGGCTGCCGGCAAGGTGATCTGGGTCCGCGCGACCAAGTCGGGCGCTGTCGAGTTCTTCATGTCGCCGGGTTATCGTGACGCCCTCGCGAGACCGGTATTGGTCGACGCCAATCGACTCACCCAATGGACCGACAGCGCGAAAGCGCTTCAGGCGCCCGGCTCGGGCGTGGCCGAGGCGAAGAGTGCCGCCGACACCGGTCTCGCGTTCGACCGTTGGGTGGGCACCGACAGCAGCGGACTCGAGATCAAGCGCGACGGCTCGACTGTTTTGCGTCTGTCGGACACCCCGGCGCGCGAGTTGGTCGACCTCCTGGCGCGCGGCGCCCAACTGACTGAGCGCCTGACGTCACCGCCTCAGCAGGTTGCACTCGCGAAGGACACAGTCACGCACGCGGCACCGCAGCCCACGCCGGCGCCGGCAGCCAGCATCACGATTCAACAGGTGGCCGTTGGCCAACCCGCGATGACCTCCGTGGAGGCGACAACGCCAGTGAACGTGGCGGCTCCAGCGGCGCCACCGTCGGGCGCCACGGACTCAGCGCCAGCACCGGCAACCGTCGTCCCCGATTCTGCACCGGCGCCGGCGAGTGCGCCCGAGGCGGTCTCAGTGCAGTCGAGCACGGCGCCGGACAGCGCCCCGGCCGCGCCGATGCTGGTGCCCAATATCCAGCCGTCGATCGACGCCACCCTTCCGCGCGACGCATCGCCGAGCAACGAGAAACTCGAGACGCGCCGGACGCCGGTCGCGGTCGCCGAGGTCAAAGCGGACTCGCTCCCGCTCGCCGCGCTGCTGGACAAGCATATCCAGACACCGCTCGGCCCGTTCGTCGTGCCGGGCGCGAAGCTCCTCGACCACGACACCGAGATTCGGTACTGCTACACCGAGTTAGGCCTGCGCTACGATCGCCATCTCACCGGCGACGTGACGGTGCGGGTGAGCGTGAGCGAGGCAGGCGCTGCCGACACGGTCGAGGTGACCAAGCGCACGTGGGACGGCGTCGCGGCCGCGGAGGTCGAATCGTGCATGCGCGCGATGATCGAGGACTGGTCATTCGATGATCGCCAGCCGTCCGACTCGAAAACCGTCGAGCTGCACTTCACACTCACGCCCGCCATGCGGACGGCGGCGACCGACGGCGCCTCCGTCCAGCCATCGCAGCCGCGCTGACCGCTACGGTTTCTGGGCCGCGTTAGGCGTCCCGGGCGCGGTCCACACGTTGTTCGCGCGATTGTCGTCGACCAACAGGTGGTCGGGATCGAGCTCGATCTTCGACACCGTTTTGCCGACAAAGTCGTAGCGTCGCACGTAGAGGCTGGAGTTCATGCTCCAGACGTCCGCCGGATAGTGGTAGTTCATCGTCGACCCGTCCGACATCGTGAAGCGCACGCGAAGCGGGAGCACGCCGCGCGACCTGTTGCCGTAGCCCACGAGGACGACGGTGGTGTCCCCGCGCGTTCTCGACAGGACGGTGTCCACCGCCTGGTCGAAGTGATCGTCCTCGACGAACCATTCGCGCCAGAACCAGTCGAGTCGCTGCCCGGACACGTCATCCATCGTGCGATAGAAGTCGGTGGGCGTCGGGTGCTTGTACGCCCAACGGCGAATGTACGCCTTGAAGCCGGCGTCGAATGCCTCCGGTCCCAATATTTCCTGGCGCAGCAGCTGGAGACCGACGGAGGTCTTGTCGTACTCCGTGAAGCCGAGCTTGTCGGGATCCATGCGATCGGCCGGCATCTCGATTGGCACGTCGATGTTGCGTTCCTGCGTCTCTTCGATCTCGCTCCGTTGGTCAGCGGCGCGCTGCATCTGGTCGCCCTTTTCCGGATAGCGGCGCGCTTCGGAGAACGTATTGATGAACGTGTTGAAGCCTTCGTCCTGCCAGAAGTGGATGCGCTCGTTGCTGCCCACGAGCATCGGGAACCAGTCGTGGCCGATCTCGTGCGTGATCACGTTGTACAGGTCGTACTTGTCGTTGCCCTTGGCCTCCATGGCGACCATGGGATACTCCATGCCGCTCACGGGACCTTCGATCACGGTGATCTGCGGCCACGGATACTGGTACCACCGTTCCGAGTATTCCATGATCGACATGCGCGCCTGATCGGCGGCGTCGCTCCACGGATCGATCGCGGTGGGCCGGTAGTACGCGTGCGCCATGATGCCTTTCCAGCTCGACGCGTCCCACATGAACTGGGGCGACGCGCCCCACGCCACATCGCGCACGTTCTTGGCGCTGAACTTCCATGTGAGCGTGCCCGATGTACGCGGCCGCGCCGAGCCGTTCTGCAATTCTTCCTGCGTCACGATGTGGACCGGCGTCGGCGACTTGGCGGCCTGCGCGAGGCGCGCGATTTCCGTTTGCGTTAGGACATCGCGCGGATTGTCGAGCACGCCGGTTCCGGCGACGATGTAGCCGGCCGGCACGGTGACGGTATACGTGAAGTCGCCGTACTCGAGGTAAAACTCGCCCTGCCCTTCGTACGGATCGGTGTTCCAGCCGCGAACGTCGTCGAACACGGCGACGCGCGGATACCATTGCGCGATCTCGTAGAGCGGGCCGTCGCGACCCATGCGGTCGGCGCCGTGCTCGGGCACGCGGAAATGCCACGCGACATCGAACGTGGCGGCCTTCCCCGGCGCGAGCGGTACGGCGAGCTCCACGTACAGCATTGTGTCCCACGTGCGCGTCGATAACTTCACGCGGCGCGGGTTCCTGGCGTCGTGGTCCGTGACGAGCTGCTCGAACCGATCGATGCGGTCGCCGCCCTCGAAGCCGCGGGCGCCGAAGCGCGACTGCTGCGGGAACACGTAGGCGTTGAGCGAGCTGTCGCTGAACGCATCCTGTTCCACCTGCAGCCAGATGTGATCGAGCGCGACCGGCGAGTTGTTCGTATAGTGCAGCGTCAGCTCGCCCGTCAGCGTTTGGGTTGCCGTGTCGAGGGTCGCCTTGATGTCGTAGTC
>JANWIK010000183.1 GCA_025449955.1 Gemmatimonadaceae bacterium | reverse complement strand
TCGAACGCCGCCGCATCGCCGCCGCACATCACGGTCAGCGTTCCGCGTTCGGCGCCGATCGTCCCGCCGCTCACCGGCGCGTCGATGAACGCGATGCCGCGTTCGCCTAACCGGGCGGCGATGCGTCGCGACGTGGCCGGGTCGCCCGACGTGGAGTCGATCAGCATGCTGCCCCGCTCCATCCCCGCGAGCACGCCGTCGGCGCCGTCGAGCACCATCTCGACTTCGCGCGACGTGGGCAGACACGTGACCACGAACGCGGCGCCGCGCGCCGCCTCGGCCGGCGTCGCGGCGACGCGCGCGGTGTTGTCGCGCGCGAATGCATCGGCGCGAGCGCGCGTGCGGTTCCACACCGTGAGCGCGAACGGCGGTTGGGCGAGATGGCGCGCCATCGGCGCACCGATCGCGCCGAGTCCGAGGAATGCGATCTGGGTCATGCGAGGAATTGGGCGAGGACACAGGAACTTCGTCGTCCGGCGCCGCGATGTCAAAGCCGGAGGTGCGTCGCCTCTTGGCGTAGGGCGCGATACCTTCCGTCGTGCGCATCACGACGACGGTCACCATCGAGGGCATGCTCGCCGTCCACGCGGCGAGCGCCGTGTACACGGCGCTCGCCGGCGTGGACGGCATCATCACGGCCGACGTGAAAATGGGTCGCGCGACCATTGAGCACGATGGTCGCGCGACCCATGAACAAATCGCGGATGCGATCGAGGTGGCCGGCTACCGCGTGACGGACATGCGCGACGAGCGCCGTCTGCCGCTCCTCTGACGGGCGCCCTACCGGGCGGCGCCGATCAGCTCGCCGGCCTTGTCCGGCGCTTCCGCGTCCTCGGATTCCATGGCGACGATGCCGCGCTCGAGCCACGTGAACTCGCCCTGCATCACGCGTTGCGACAGACGGAACAGCGCCCCGTCCGTTGGGCCGAAGAGCATGCGGAAGTGGTCGGCGATACGCAGCCTCGCCTCGCGGCAGAACACGTCCGCGAGATCGATGGCATTCGTGTCGCCGCCGGCCGCGACCTTCACCGCCCGCACGCACGACGCCGACATCGCGAACAATTCGGCGCCGATGTCGACGGCGCGGAACAGCACCATCTGCCGCTTCTCGAGCTTGGGGCCGAGCTTGACCATCGCGTGGAAGATCGACCTGCCTAACCGTCGCGTGGCGCGTTCGATGTAGCGCATGTGCGCGGCCAAATGTCCGAACTCGCCGTAGGAGCGGAACCCGCCTAACCACCGCGACGTGTACCACACCGGGTAGAAGCCGGCCGACCGCTTGAACGCCGCCATTTTCTGCGCGCCGGTCGCTTTCGGATTCACGAGGTCGAACGCGGTGCGGAAGTGGAAGTCGACCGCCTCGCGCGCGATGAACAGCCGCATGATTTCCGACGAGCCTTCGAAGATCAGATTGATGCGGAAGTCGCGCATGGCACGCTCGACCGGAACGGGCGGTTCGCCGCGCGCGCGTTGCGAGTCCGCCGTTTCGTAGCCGCGACCGCCGCGGATCTGCAGCGTGTCGTCGACGATCCGCCAACCCGCTTCGGTATTCCACATCTTGGCGATCGCCGCTTCGAGCCGGATGTCATAGCCGCCGCGGTCCGCCATCTTGCTGGCGAGCTCGGCCACCGACTCCATGGCGAACGTGTTCGCCGCCATGCGCGCGATCTTCTGGGCGACCGCTTCGTGCTTCCCGATGGGTTGTCCCCACTGCACGCGCTCGTTGGACCATTCCCGCACCACGCGCAGCATCTGCTTGGCCGCGTACGCCGCGCTCGCCGGTAGCGTTAGGCGTCCGGTGTTGAGCGTGACGAGCGCCAGCTTGAGCCCCTTGCCTTCCTCCCACAAGATGTTCTCGCGCGGCACGCGGACATTCGTGAAGCGGATGACGCCGTTCTCGATCGCCTTGAGTCCCATGAACCGGCACCGGTGCACGACCTCGACGCCGGGCCAGTTGGTTTCGACGATGAACGCGGTGATCTGCTTTTTCGGCTTGCCGTGCACCATGGCATCGGCCGTCCGCGCCATGACGAGCATGATCTCGGCGCGCGTTCCGTTGGTGCACCACAGCTTCTGTCCGTTCAGAATGAACGCTGAGCCATCTTCGGTGGGCACGGCCGACGTGCGCATGTTCGCCGGGTCGCTTCCGGCATCGACTTCCGTTAGCGCGAACGCCGAGATCGCGCCTTTGGCGAGGCGCGGGAAATACTTCTTTTTCTGGGCGTCGGTGCCGAACAACTTGAGCGGCTGCGGCAATCCGATCGATTGATGGGCCGACAGCAGCGCGGTGAGCGAGCCATCGCGCGAGGTGACCATGCCCATCGCGCGGATGTAGCTCGTTTGCGAGAGACCGAGTCCGCCGTACTCGCGCGGAATCTTGATGCCGAAGGCACCCATCTCGCGCAACTCCTGCACGAGAGGCTCGGGGATCTCGCCGGTGCGGTCGATGTCATCCGAGGGATATCGTTCGAGATAGTTCCGTAAGGCATCGAAGAACGGCGCCGCGCGCGCCGTCTCCTCGGGATCGTCGGCGGGATACGGATGGATGATCTCGGGCCGGAAGCGGCCCAGGAACAATTCCTGAAGAAAGCTCGGCTGGGTCCATTCGCTCTCGCGCGCCGCTTCGGCGACGTCGCGGGCTTCCTGCTCGGACGCCAGTGCGTGTGTGGTGTCTGCCATGAGAGATCACCCTGGTCGGTTTGTCTCCCACTGACTTGGGGAGGGCGGCGTCAAGCGTCGCGCACTCGAAGAATACACGGTGAGCGGGAGGGCGGACAATCGGGCGCGCAGTGGTCGAACGTTCGAACTCACACTGATTCGCGACGTTCCAACCAGAGCAGATACAGTGCGCCGTAGAGCGCGATCGCGGCAAACGTGAACCATTGGATCGCGTAGCTCAGATGGGGACCGTCATCCATGGCCGGCAGCTCCAAACGTGTCGGCGCACCGTTCGGGCGCGCTCCGTTGGCCAGCTCGACGATGGAGAACGGCGCGATCGGATACGGAAGCTCCGCGCTCGCGCGCGCGTAATCGAGCTCGCGCCAGGCGCGCGGATTGGTCGCCGACTGCGAGCCGCCGCTGGTATGCGCCGCCATCGGCTCGATGAATCCGTCGACGGTGGTTCGTTCGGCTTCGAGCCACAGCGATTTGTTCACCGATGACGCGTCGGGCGAGTAGACCCACCCGCGATTGACCAACACGGCGCGAATACCGCTGTCGGGACGGAGCGGGGTGATGAGAAACACGCCCGGTGCTCCGTCGCGCGAGCGGCCGGTGATGACGAACTGGTGGTCGTAGTCGAGCGTCCCGCGCACGCGCACGCGGCGATACTTGGCGAGCGCGGTGTCGGCGGGGATGCTGTCGAGGGGCGCGGGCGCGGCGGCGAGCCGCTGCTCGAACTGCGTGTTGAACGCGCGCCGTTCGCCGAGCCGGTGCAACTGCCACACGCCTAACCGCGCAAACAACGCGGCCGCGCCCGCGGCCACCACGCATCCGATCAGCGTGCGCCGATTCATACCCAATGCCTAACGAGTCGCATCAAAACAAGGACATCTGCTCGCCCAGCTCGCTCGGATCCACGGCGCGTTGGCCGAGCAGCCGCTGCAGCTGGCGCGCCGTGGCCGGGCTGTGTCCGGCGAAGTGGTTGTTGGCGTAGCCGTACACCGCGGTCACCTTTTGTGCGAGCATCAGAATGGCGTCGGCCCATGCCTCGAGCTCCCGCGTCCGGTCGGCTTGGATGCGCGAATAGTCGACAATGTCGCGATCGGGACCCATCCATCGCAGGTACGCGAAATCGGCAGTCGGCTTCTCGGCTAACGCAAGCATCGTGCGACGCGGAATCCATCGCGCGTCGGTGAGCGCCACCGCGACGTGGTGTTCGGCCAGCAGCGCGAGCACGCCTTCGTGGATCCACGCCCGCTGGCGGAACTCGATCGCCACGCGGACGTCGCGCGGCAGCGTCGGGAGAAAGCTTGCCAACGCCGGCAGCTCGGACGGCCCGAACTCCGGGCCGAGCTGGACCAACACCGGCCCCAACTTGGCGCCGAGTGCGCGCGCGCGATCGAAGAATTGCTCGGTGAGGTCGGCGCAATCGCGGAGCCGGCGCTCGTGCGTGATTTCCTGCGGCATCTTGAGCGCGAACGTAAAGTGACCCGGTGTTCGCTCCGCCCAACTTTGCACCGTGCGCTCCGGCGGCACGGCATAAAACGTCGAGTCGATCTCGACCGTATCGAAGGCGCGCGAATAGACGGCGAGGAAATCCGCAGCTCTGGTGTCGGGCGGATAGAACGGACCGACCCAGGCGTCGTAGTTCCACCCTTGCGTGCCGATGCGCACCGTGGAGGGCATGGCGTAAATCGCCATGCGCCGCACGGCGGTGTCAAGTGGCGCGGGTAGACGCTGGGTTGCTTGGCGCCGTAGCAATCGCTCGCGGCGTTTTGGAGCCGCGGACCAAGAGTACCGGGACGTCCGACTTGTGTCGCACGCCATCGGCCACGCTGCCATAGATGAGATCGGAGAAAAAGCGGTGGCCGTGCGTCGACATGGCGATGAGGTCGCACCGTTCGCGCGTCGCGGCCTCGGCGATCTCGCGTGCCGGGTCGCCGTTGGCGAGGACCGCATCGACATCCAGCCCATCGGCCTCGAGGGTGGCAGCGACCCGGCTCAGGTATTCGCGGTCCGCGCGCATCTCCTCGCTCTCGCGGAGGTCGAGCTGCCGCAAATTGCGCGCGGCCCATCCATCGGCTACGTGGATGAGGATGATCGACGCGTGGCACAACCGGGCCAACGCACGGACGTGATCCAGGATCGCGTCGTCGTACGGCGAATTCTCGAGGGGCACCAGCATGCGCGTGTACATGGCCCGTCACCCGGTGTATGTGAGCGCCAGAAACTGCCGCAGAATGCGCTCCGTTAGGCCCCAGATCGTGCGGCCGCCGTGCTGAAACGTCGGCACACGGCGGGGACCGCCCGTGAGCTCCAACACCACGTCGCGGGTCGCCTCGGGCGCCCGCAGCGCGTCCACCGGCACCCAGAACGCTTCGGCAACTTCATCGCTCAGCGTCAGCGCAGCGTCACCGCCGATCGCGCCGACGAACGGCGTGATCACGAGTCGCGGCAACGCGACTGTCCGCGGCTGCACATCGTCGAGTCGGCCGAGGAGCAGGCCGTCGCGCGAGAGGTCGAGGGCGGTCTCCTCGCGGGTCTCGCGGATGGCTGTTTGCTCCAGCGTTTCGCCCGGCTCTTGTCGTCCGCCCGGCAACGCGAAGTGTCCGCTCCACGGATCGCTCGCGTACGTCGCGCGTTTGATCATCAAGAGCTCCACCGGCTCGCGATCGCGCGCACGCAGCAGCAGCGCCACTGCCGCCCGGCGGTCCCCCGACCCCACCTCGATGCCGCTTGGGCGCCGCGTTCGCAGCCGCTCGGCGAGACGCGCCACATCGGGCCGCGCCAGCACGTGCGCCGCGCGGTGCGGCTCGCTGCCTAACGGATGGCCCGCGCCGGACGCCACCCGCCGCTACTCTTCCAGCGGGCCGCCCGCGTTGACCCAGCCCATGAGTCCGCCTTCGACCGACATGACGTTGGCAAACCCCAACTCGGCCAGCGTCGCGGCACCCGTCGCCGCACGTCCACCGCGCGCGCAGTAAAGTACGATCGCCTGCTCCGGCCGCAATCGACGCGGAGCCTCGTCGCGCAGCGAGCTGAGCGGAATGTGCACCGCGCCGCCGATGCGAAACAGATTCCATTCGTGTTGTTCGCGAACGTCGACGAACGTAACGTCGTCGCCCCGTTCCCGCATCGCGATGACCGACGGCGCCGGCACTTCGCGAACCTCGAGTCTCGAAGATTGTCTACTCACGTCCAGCGTCTCACCCCAGTCGCGACGAATCTAGTCCTTCCGAATTGTTGGCGACCCCGGCGTCGGTTGTCCAGCGCGCCAAATAGAAGAACGGGCCGACGGTCATCAAGGTATCGCTCGGGCTTCCCCGTGCGCAAAAACGGTCACTACCTTTCCGTGGTGACGACAGCCAAGCGAGACGTAATTGCCGCGCCCACGTGCTGACGCTTGCGCTCGTTGCCGCAGCGCCGTGGATCGTCATACCCGTCGCCGCGCTCTGGCGGGCGCGCGGTGATCCCTCGCTCGACCACGAGCCGCCTGTCGACCTAGCCGACGCCCCAAAAGTTACGATCGTCATCCCCGCCCGAAACGAGGCTGGGAACATAGCCGCCTGTGTGCAATCGATTCTGATGTCACGCTATCCGGCGCTCGAGGTCGTCGTCGTCGACGACCACTCCGCCGACGATACGTTGGGGATCGCTCGCGCCATGGCCACGCTCGACCGGCGCGTCACGGTAATCGAGGCAGCGCCATTGCCCGACGGATGGTTCGGCAAACAATGGGCGTGCAGTCAGGGCGCGGCGGTCGCGTGCGGTGAGATCTTGTGCTTCACGGATGCGGATACACGCCACGGACGCGACCTGCTCGGGCGCGCGGTGCATCGGCTGCGCGGCGGCTCTCTCGACTTCGTGAGTGTGCTGGGCCGTCAGCTGATGCTCACATTTTGGGAGCGCCTGATCCAGCCTCAAGTGTTCGCGATGCTCGCGATGCGTTTCGGCGGCGCGCGGAAGGTGAACGAATCGCCGCGCGTCACGGACAAATTGGCGAACGGCCAGTTCATGGTGATCACGCGTGCGGCGTACGACGAAGTCGGCGGACACGCCGCTGTACGTGATCAGGTGGCTGAAGACTTGGCGCTCGCCCAACTGTTGTTCGAGCGCGGGAAGCGTACGGAGCTCGTGCAAGGGCGAAACTATCTGTCGACGCGCATGTACACGTCGCTCGGATCGCTCGTGCGCGGGTGGATGAAGAACATTTACGCCGGGGGCATGCGGGCGACGCCGTTCGGGTCGACCGGTCGCGCGCTGCTTCCGTTGGTGCTCTTGGCGGCGCCGCTCGCGAGCATCATTCCGGTGGTGGTGCTGATCATCGCGGCCTTCGGGCTGGTCACGGACACATGGATCGCCTGGTCGATCATCGCGACCGCCGCCACCGTGCTCTGGTGGATGCAGGTGTACGTGCGCGCGCCGGTGGTGGGCCCATCGCGCGCGTTGCGGTTCGCGGCGATTTACCCATTGGGCTCGTTGATGTTGGCCTACATCATCGCGCGTGCAGTCGTGCGGGGGCGCCGAGTGGAGTGGAGGGGCCGAGAGTACGTGTCGGGTTGACGTTTGGCTGGGGGAAACCTTTTCGGGCCCGCGTTCGTCTTATGAGCGAAGCCTTCGGGCTTCGATTTCCTCCGAGTGGGGGCGCCTCCGATACCTGTGCCGACAGGTATTCGGAGGCGTTCCATTTGTAGCCTGGTTCTACTGTTGGCCCACCGTCTGTGGCGGCGCGTTCTGCCACTTCTTGAACCACGCCATCACGTAGGCCAACTTCGTCATCATGTGGCTCGGCGTCGCCGAGATCTCGTGCGATGCGTTAGGCACGCGCACCAGGGCCGCCGGGACTTTGCGCAGCTTGAGCGCGCCGTAGAACTGCTCGGCCTCCGAGCTCGGGGTCCGATAGTCCACATCGCCGGTGATCATCATCGTGGGTGTCGTGACGTTGCCGACGTACGTGATCGGCGAATACTTCATGTATGTGTCGGCCTGCGTCCACGGCATGCCCGTGAACCAGTACGTGAGGCCGAACTCGGACACGTCGGCCGTCAGCACCCAGCTGTACCAGTTGATCACCGGCTTCTGCACCACCGCCGCGCGGAACCGGTGCGTGTGGCCGACGATCCACGCCGTGAGCACGCCGCCGCCGCTGCCGCCCGTGACGTACAGCTGGTCGGGATCCACGTAGCCTTTCGCGATCACCGCATCGACGCCCGACATCAAGTCGTCGTAGTCGTGGTTCGGGTAGTCGTGGTTGATCAGATTCCCGAACGTCTCGCCGTAGCTGGTGCTGCCGCGCGGATTCATGTACAACACGACGTATCCGGCCGCCGCGTACATCTGCAGCTCCGCCGACCAGCGGTCGCCGTAGTCGAGGTACGGGCCGCCGTGAATTTCGAGGACTAACGGATACTTGCGCGTCGCGTCGAATGCCGGCGGCGTGATGACCCATCCTTCCACGTCGCGCTGATCGAACGACGACTTGACGTGCATCTCGTGCACCGCGCCTAACGTCTTGCCGCCGGGTCCGAACAGGCCATCGTTGAGGTGGGTGAGGCGCACCGCCGGCGCGCCCGCGCGGCTGGTCACGGCGACATCGGCCGGATGGTCCGGATCCGATTCCGTGAAGGCGATGCGGGCGGCGTGCGACATCGAATACGACCCGCCCGGATACGGGCGGCCGAGGTCCAGGCCGCCGACGTGCGAGGCAACGACGGTGACCTTTCCGTCCAACGTCACGTATCCGATCTTCGTGTCGCCTTCATCGTCGTACAACACGTAGATGCCGCGCCCGTCGGGCGCCCACGACGCCGCGAACAGATCCCGGTCGAAGTTAGGCGTGAGCACGCGCGAGGACGACCCGTCCGCGTTCATCACGTACAAGTGCGTCACCTGATACCCTTGATGGTGGTCGTCGAATCCCGAATAGGCCACCATCTTGCCGTCAGGCGAAATCGCCGGCCCGTTGTCGGGACCCTCGCGCGTGGTCAGCGTCCGAAGCGTACCGCCCTCCACCGGCACCGAATACACCTCCGTGTTGAGCGGCGTATACTCGCCATCGGGATGCCGGTTCGCCGAAAAGAAAATGGTCTTGCCATCGGGCGACCACACCGGCTCGCCGTCGTTGAATTCGCCGCTCGTCAGCTGGCGCGGCGCCCCGCCGTCGGCGCTCACCACGAAAATGTGCACGTGGCCCGCGGGTACGTCGCCGCCGCCATCCTGGCGATAGACTAACGCTTCCGTGTAGCGCGTCGGCGGACCCCAGTCCGCGCCCTGCGGCTTGGCCGGCAGCGAGACGATCGACGCCGGCGCTTCCGGCACGAACATCACGAACGCGATCCATTTTCCGTTAGGCGACCACGCCAGCGACGACGGGCCGTGCTCGAGGTGCGTCACCACACCCTCGACACCGGACGCCATCCACCGCACGTGTATCTCGCTCGACCCGTCCGCGTTCGAGACGTACGCGAGCCGTCCGCCGTCGGGCGACCACCGCGCGTTCCCGTCGTTCCGCGCATCGCCGCTCGTGAGCGGCCGCTGCTCGCCGTTGTCGGCGTTCACGACCCACAACGTCGATCGCTCGACATCCTTCATGATGTCGTACCGCGACCTGGCATACACGATCTCCCGGCCGTCCGGCGATATTTGCGGGTCCGCGGCCCACTGCAGCTCGAAGATGTCGCGAAGCGCGAAGCGGTGATTGCCTAACGAATCTTGCGCGTGCACCGCGGACGCCATCACGCATCCCGCGCACACCACACTCATCACAGATCGCATCGCATCTCCGGATTCAGGACGTGTCGCCGATTATCTAACTGACGCCCAACGCGACGCCGGCGTTGCGCACAACGGTGCGCCCCAGCACGACGGCATCCTTGGAGTTCTCTCATACGACGCCGAACGGTCGCGTTCCTTTGGACCGCCCCGCAACGTTCCGCACCGCCCCCGCGACCCCTCCCCCACTACGTTCGCGGCGTGCGATCACTCGAATCCTTCGCCGCCCTGCTCGCCGCCAGCGGCACCCAGGCCGGACTCACCACACTCGCCACCGAGTTGGGTTTCGCCGCCAACCCGGTGCCGCTCGACACAGACACACAAAGTACGCTCGGTCTAACACAATCGTTCGTCCGCTCCGCCCGCATCGCCTCCGGCACAGGCTTCCTGCGCGCGCTCCTCATCGAATGCGATCCTTCGACGCCGCTCCGCATACTCGCTACCACCGTCGCCCAACACTGCTCCGCCCACGCGCCACAACTTGCCTGGCTCCTCATCGCCACACAATACAATGGATGCGACCTCACCATCGCGACCTGGTCCGCCGACCGATCCAAACCGCGCACAGTCGCCCTCCACGTCGATCGCACACACGTCGTCCCCAGTGACGCAGAAACATTTGCCGCACTCGCCGCCGCCGCCCATGAACCCGACATCCTCGCCCATTCCGCCTGGCTCGACACACTCGGCCGCGACGCCCTAACGAGACGGTTCTATCGCACCCTCGAACAAGTCGTCGCCAATCTCGCAGACTCCGCGGAATTCAGTCGCGCCCCTCGGCGCGTACCAAGTACGGAACGCGCCGACCTCGCCCTCTTGTACGTCTCGCGACTCCTCTTCCTCAGCTTCCTCCAAACCAAAGGCTGGCTCGACCACGATCGCCGATTCCTCGAGAATAGCTTCGCCCGCTGCATGGAACGCGGCGGCCTGTACCACCGCAAAGTCCTCCTCCCACTCTTCTTCGGCACACTCAATACGCCGCCCCGCGCACGCGCCGCAGCAGCACGCGCCTTCGGACGCATCCCGTTTCTGAACGGTGGACTCTTCGCCCGCACCCACCTCGAACGCCATCACCCCGATCTCCAATTCCCCGACGATACACTCGGCGTCGTCTTCGGTGAGCTACTGGCCCGATACCGATTCTCACCCCGCGAAGAGTCCGCCAATTGGTCGGAAGCCGCCGTCGATCCGGAAATGTTGGGCAAAGCCTTCGAGTCCCTCATGGAAGCAAGCGCCCGGCGAAATTCCGGTGCGTTTTATACGCCTGGGCGACTGGTCGCCACCGTTAGTCACGCGGCCCTCACTCAAGCGCTGGCCTCCGATACGATCGCGCCCGACACGGCACGCGACGCGCTCGAGGGACATCTGCCTAACGAGCGCGACGCGGCGGCCCTTCGCGCGCGCTGCGCATCCATCACGATCCTCGATCCCGCCTGCGGAAGCGGCGCCTTCCTCGTCCACATCCTCGAGCAGGTCGCCGCCCTCCGCGCCAAACTCGGCGACCCGCGCCCGGTATGGCAGATCCGGCGGGACATGCTCACCAAGTCGATCTTCGGCGTCGACATCAACCCAACCGCCGTCTGGCTCTGCGAGCTCAGGCTCTGGCTCTCCGTCGTCATTGACTGCGACATCGTCGACCCGATGCTCGTCCCCCCGCTCCCGAACCTCGATCGACACATCCGCATCGGCGACTCCCTCGCCGGCGATGCGTTCGAGCCCGCGATCCGCGCTGCCACGTCCGGTGGACCACACCTCGCCCAACTGCGCGAACGATACGCCCGGTCGAGCGGTTCCCGGAAACACACGCTGCAGCGCGCACTCGACCGCGCCGAACGCACACTCGTCATCGCTCATCTCGAGCGGCAACTCGCCGGCTGCGCGGCACGACGACGCGACATCCTTTCCGCCCTCCGCGCACGCGACCTGTTCGGCACGCGAGCAACTCCCGCGTCCGTTGCCAGACAACGCCTCGCCGCGGAACGCGAGCGCAGCCGCTCCCTCACCGCCTCCCTCCGCGACGTGCGCAACGGCGGCGCCCTGCCCTTCGCCTGGATCACCCATTTCCCCGACGTCGCCCGCCACGGCGGCTTCACCGCCATACTCGGCAACCCGCCCTGGGTCAGGCTCCATCGCATACCGGCCGAGTCGCGCCTCGAGCTCCGCCGGCGCTTCTACTCATATCGCAACGCGCCCTGGACCCGCGGCGCCACCGCCGCCCGCGCAACACTCGGCTTCGCCGCCCAGGTCGATCTGGCCGCCCTCTTCGCCGAACGCGCACTCTCGCTCCTCCAGGCTCGCGGCACGCTCGCCTTACTGCTTCCAACGAAACTCTGGCGCGCCCTCGCCGGCGGCGGCCTGCGCGCCACACTGCACGATCGAGCTCGACTCGTCTCGATCGAGGATTGGAGCGAAGCGCCGCGACAATTCGATGCCGCAGTTTATCCATCGCTCCTCGTCGCCACCCGCCGCGAGCGACACGCCGCGCACGATCCGATGGTCAAGCGCGAGACCAACGAGGACGACGCGATTCGAGCAACCGTTCACCGGCCTAACCGAATTGCGCAGTGGTGCACACCACGCTCACACCTCGGCTTCGACGACGATCCCGCGAGCCCCTGGCTCCTCGCTCCACCACCGGTCCGCGAGGCCTTCGATCGCCTCGCCGCCGCCGGCATCCCGCTGGTCCATAGCGCGCTCGGCCCACCGCAACTGGGCGTCAAGTGCGGTTTGAACGAGGCCTTCATCGTACGGTGTATCGACGCGGGGTCGGCCGTCGCCACTGTGCACGACGGCCACCGCACCGGTCGCGTCGAACGCCATCTCTTGAGGCCGCTGCTGCGCGGCGAAGGCGTGTATGCGTGGCGACAGCCGCCTAACGGAACCGGCGAATGGATCCTGTGGACGCACGATGGCCGAGGAGCGCCGCTCCGCGCGTTGCCGCCGCACGCGCATGCATGGCTCGCGCGGTGGCGCGCCGCACTC
>JANWIK010000182.1 GCA_025449955.1 Gemmatimonadaceae bacterium | reverse complement strand
GCAACAGCCCACCATCCTGCGGCACGTAGCCGATGGCGCGCCTGAGGGCCACCGGCTCGCTCCGCATCACATCCGTCCCGAATACGGCGATGCGCCCCGAGTCGAACGGCACCAACCGGTTGATGCACCGGAGGAGCGTCGTCTTGCCGGAGCCGCTCTCGCCCACCAACGCGACGCACGCACCCTGCGGCACCTCGACCGAGACGTCGATCAGGGCGCGTACGTCGCCGTACGACTTGGAGACCCGCTCGATGCGTGCGGCGGGTCCGATCACTGCCCGCCTAACGCAACGGCGGCCGAGTCGACCAACGCGGCCTCGCTGTTCAGAACGGCGGCCACGACCGTGACTTGCTGCGCCGCTTCGCCGAAGTCGCGCTGCTCGATGGCCTCGCGCACCGCCGGGATCGTCTTGACGCCGTAGCCGGTATAGAACCCGGGCGCATACAGCTCGTGCGCATACCACGGGCGACGCGGCAAGCCCTTGGCGTCGATGAAGCGGCGCTCGCTCTGGAGCAACAGCGCATTCACGCGCGCGAGCACGGCATCGCTCGGTGCACCGTGCGCGTGCCCCGCGGCCGCCGCCTTGGCGTAGCGATCCGCGCTGCGCGTGAGCGAGTCGGCCGCGTTGTCGAGCGGCGAGAAATCGATGTGGGGCGGAACAGCTTCGACCCGCGGCGCGCTCGTGGGCGACCACGGATCGGAGGTCGCCGTGAACACGCCCTCGGCGATCTCGCGATTGCGCTCGACCGTGCTGTCGCGCTCCATGTCGAGCAGCTTCTCGAGCTCGCCCACGTAGCCGTGCACCGTGTGCGCGAGATCGGTGAAGTCGTACGGCAGCAGGTCGGCATCGGCCAGGCGCATTACCATAGTGCCGCCGGTTTGCGCCAGCGCGCGGCCGTAGACGAACGCCGTGTCGCCGAAATGCGTGTACCAGTAGAAGTCATCGTAGATCGAGTGATACACGCCGGCGCTGCTCACCTCACCGCCGTAGCCGATGTTGAGCGACGCGATCCCCAGGTGCTGGAGGAACGGCGTATAGTCGGAGCCCGATCCGAGCGCGCCGATGGGCAGCTCGCCGTTCTCGCGCCGCAGGTCCTGTCTATCGTTAGGCGTGCGGGCGCGTTCGATGCGGAGGAGCTGCGAGCGCTTCCACACCGAGAGATGCGTTTCCGGATCCTGGACGTCGCGCTCCACGTCGTTCACGAAGCGTTGCAGCGTGTGCGAGCCGCCGACGTTCAGGAAGCCGCGGTCGTTGCCGTCGCTGTTGATGTAGGCCACGGCCTTGGCGCGGAGCTCGTCGGCGTGGGTTTCGGCCCACTCGGTGCTGCCTAACAGGCCGGGTTCCTCGCCGTCCCACGCCGCGTAGACGATGGTGCGGCGGGGGTGCCAGCCCTGCTTGACCAGCTCGCCCAACCCGCGGGCTTCCTCGAGCAGCGCCGACTGGCCGGACAACGGATCGCCGGCGCCGTTCACCCACCCGTCGTGGTGGTTGCCGCGGATCACCCATTGATCGGGGGCGGTCGATCCCTTGAGCATGGCGATCACATCGTAGATCGGCTTGGTCGACCAATCGGACTTGACCTTCAGGTGGACGCGCGCCGCGCCCGGTCCCAGGTGGTACGTAACGCCTAACGCACCGCGCCAGTCGGGCGGCGCCACCGGGCCCGTCATCGCGGCGAGGAGCGGCTCCGCGTCGCCGTACGAGATGGGCAGCACCGGGATCTTGGTGATGGTCTTGGCTTCGGCCAGCGTTAGGCGCTTGGCGCCCGGCACCGCGCCCACGCCGGGGGTGAGCGGGTCGCCCGAGTAGAGCGGCATGTCGGCGACGCTGCCCCGCTGCACACCGTCGCGCGGACGGAACGGTCCACGCGGGAACACGTCGCCCTGCGCGTAGCCGTCGTCGCGCGGATCGGAATAGATGAGACATCCCACCGCGCCGTGCTCGGCGGCGACCTTCGGCTTGATGCCGCGCCACGACCCGCCATAGCGCGCGATCACGATCGCCCCCTTCACGGAAATGCCGTGGCGCTCGAGTTCCTCGTAGTCCGCCGGCACGCCGTAGTTGACGTACACGAGCGGACCCGTCACGTCGCCGTCGGCGGAGTACGCGTTGTAGCTGGGCAGCTGCTCATCGCGCTGCGACGAGGTCGGATCGCCGGGCACCGCGGGCTCTTGCAGCTTGGCCACGAAGTGCGTCGGCGCCACGAGCTCGACGACCCGTTCGAGAGGCGTCGGGAACAGCACGTCGAACTGTTCAATGTGCGCGTCCCATCCGAACGACTTGTAACGCGCGAGGATCCACTCGGCGTTGTCGTGATCGTAAGGCGAGCCCACGTGATGCGGGCGCGCCGAGAGACGGCGCATGTTCTGGCGGATCGTATCCGGGGCGGGAATCGAGTCGAACTTCGACTCCCAATCGAGCTCGATGCGCGCCGATTGGGCGGAGAATCCCGGGAGATTGTCGGTGGATGATGGCGACGCGATCGGATGGAAGGCGATCGCGGCAACGGAGGAGGCGGCAAGCAAACCGATTCGTCGCATTGCGTGGCTCGAGTGAGGTGAGGAAACGAGCAATATGCGGTCACGAATCGGACATTCGCCACGATTCCGGAAACGTATGATGAGTCGCTGTTGACGTCGCCATTGCCGCGCCACCCGGGTCCGCTACGTTGGATCGCCCCCGTCCCCGCCCCGCGCCAAAATCCCCTAGCCGGGAGTACCCCTATGAACGCGGTCGCACGAGCACCCAGGATTGCATCCGCCCTGTTCGCCCTCGCAGTTGCTGTACACGCGCCCTCCCTCACGGCGGTGGCCGCGCAAGCGGCCAGTCCGCCGCCCAACGCTACGCATTCAGGTCCCGATTTCTCTCTCGGTTTTCGCTCATCGCTCCTCGGCTTCGGGCTCGAAGCGGACAAACTGATTGTCGGGCACCTTGGTGCGCGCGTCGGCTTCGGCTATTTCAAGTTCAACGCGAACCACACCCAGTCGGACATCGCATACTCGGCGTCGGTCAAGGTGAGCTCGTTCCAGGCGCTGGCGGACCTCTATCCGGGGTCGCGGAAGAGTTTTCACCTCACGGGCGGAATCATCACCAATCCGCTGACCGTGAGCGGGACGGGCCTCACGAATTCCGGCTCGTTCAAGATCAACGGCCACAGCTACACGGCCGAGCAGGTGGGGACGTTGTCGGCGGCGGGGAAGTTTCCGAGCGTGAGCCCATATGTGGGACTCGGGTTTGGGACGCCCGCGCGCGGCAACGGGAGCCGCCTCGAGTTCCTGTTCGATGTCGGCGCCGCCCTGGGTCAGCCGACGATCTCGCTGGCGGCAACGGGTGCGGCAACGAACGAGGAGCTCGCTTCGGACTTGCAAGCACAGACGGCGACGACGCAACATGATGTGCGCAAGTACGCGAAGGTTTTTCCGGTTCTCTCATTCGGCATGGGCTATCGCTTCTGACGTCTGCACAGAAATGCGGGCTTGGCGTCGCGCTCGTCGGTGTGATCGTGGCCGCGAGCGCGAGCGCATCACCGCGCCGCCCGCACGCACCCGGCATCCGACTCGTCGCCCAACAGAGTGGAACGGAGGCGCTCCTTCAGGATGTGAGCGCCGTCGATTCATCCATCGTGTGGGTGGGCGGCCATTCGGCCACGTGGGCGGTGACCATGGATGGCGGCGCCCATTGGCGGAGCGCGGTGATGCCGCGCGCCGACTCGCTGGAGTTTCGCGACGTGCAGGCGGTGGATGCCCGCACCGCGTATCTCTTGTCCAGTGGGTTAGGCGAACGCTCGCGCATCTACAAGACGACCGACGGCGGGGCCTCGTGGGCGCTCGAGTTCACCGCGACCAACCCGAAGGCGTTCTTCGACTGCTTCGCCTTCTGGGATGACACGCACGGCATGGCGGTGAGCGATGCGGTGGATGGACACTTTCTCGTGATCACGACGCGCGATGGCGTTCACTGGACGCCGGTGCCGCCCATGAAGCTGCCTAACGCCCAACCGAACGAGGGCGCGTTCGCGGCCAGCGGCACGTGCGCGATGGCGTTGCCGCCGTCCGATGGGTGGATCGGCACCGGGAGCGCGCCCACGGCGCGTCTCCTGCGCACGGGCGACCGGGGCGCGACCTGGGACGCGGTCGCCACGCCGCTCGCCGCCGACACGACGGAAGGTATCACGAGCCTCGCCGTGCGCGACGCGCGCCACCTGGTTGCGTTAGGCGGCAACATCGCGCGGCTCACGGCGGTTCAGGACGAGGTCGTGATCACCGACGATGGCGGCCGCTCGTGGACGCCGGGCGGACGCCTGCCCTTCCCCGGACCGGTGTTCGGCGCCGCATACTCGCCGTCGACGGATCCCTGGCTCGTGGCCGTGGGGCCGGGAGGCGCCGCGGCATCCAACGACGATGGCCGTACGTGGACGCTCATCGATTCCGCCTCGTACTGGAGCGTCGGATTCGGGTCGGCTCGCGTGGGCTGGGCCGTCGGACCGCGTGGGCGCATCACGCGAATTGAACTCCCGGCACGTTGATCGCGTAGCGACTTACCGGCCGGTCAGTCGTTTGTCACAGATCGTGTCATGCCGGCAATTCCGCTGAATAGTCGGCGTCGCGCCGGCGCGTTAGGTTGGTAGCACCTTCGGACCCGCCCGCTTCCCTTGAGCGGGTTTGCTGTTCGATCGCCGGCACCGCTGCACGCGAGGACGCCATGGGTTCTGCGACGGTGCCGCCGATTTCGGGGCACGATTTACAGATCCTGCTGCTGCAGATCGCCGGCCTCATGTTCCTGTGCCGGCTGCTCGCGGAAGTCATGCGGCGACTCGGACAACCGGCGGTGATCGGCGAGCTCCTGGCCGGCATCGTGTTGGGTCCGACGATCCTCGGGCATTACGCGCCCGGCCTGTTCATCTCGATTTTCCCCCAGCGAACGTCGCAGTTCCATCTGCTCGAGGTGATCTCCACCCTCGGGATGATTTTTCTCCTGCTGCTCACGGGCATCGAGACCGATGTGCGTGTGATGCGGAGGCTGGGCCGGCCGGCGCTCATGGCGTCGGTGTTCGGGATCACGATTCCATTCGGCATGGGCCTCGTGTTAGGCCTGTTGCTCCCCGACCGGTATCTGGCCAACACCGGACAGCGTGCGATCTTCGCAGCGTTCATCGCGACCGCCATGGCCATCTCGGCGATGCCGGTGATCGCGAAGATCCTGATCGACCTCAATCTCATGAAGCGAAACCTCGGCGTCGTGATCCTGTCCGCCGGGGTGGTGGACGACACCGTGGGATGGCTGGTGTTGTCCGTGATCGCGGGCATCGCCACAGCCGGCTCGTTTTCGGCCGGATCGCTCGCGTTCACCTTCGTCGCATTGGCGGTGTTCCTGGCCGTCATGCGATGGCTCGTGTACCCGGGATTCACGCGAACCATTGGTTGGGTGAACCGCAACGTGCCGCTGGTGGGCGCGGACCTCACGCTCATTCTCGTGTTCACGCTGCTGTGCGCCGCGACCACGGAAGCGATCGGCGTGCACGCGGTGTTCGGCGCGTTCGTGTTCGGATTGCTCGTGCGACAGATTCCGCGCGTGCGCGCGACGACGCTGCAGACGATCGAGACGTTCGTGCTCGCGTCGCTGTCGCCGGTGTTCTTCGCGTTCGTCGGACTCAAGGTGGACCTGTGGTCGCTGTCGGGCTGGCAGCTCCCCGCCCTCGTGTTGGGCATCGCCGTGACGGGCAAGCTCGTGGGCTGCTACGTGGGCGGACGGCTGGGTGCGCTCGGCCGGTGGGAATCGCTCGCGTTAGGCATTGGCATGAACGCGCGCGGCGCCATGGAGCTGATCGTCGCGCTCATCGGGTTGTCGCTGGGCCTCCTGACGCAGGAGATGTACTCCATCGTCGTGATGATCGCGGTCATCACATCGTTCATGGCGCCGTTGTTCCTGCGCATGGTGATGAAGCGCGTTCCGGTGACCGACGAAGAGCGCCGCCGCCTCGAGCCCGGCGACCGGACGCTGATGCTGCCCACCGGCGCCGTGCGCGTGCTCGTTCCAACGGCCGGCGGACGCAACGCGACGGCCGCGTTCGCGCTGGCGGCGCCCATCGTGCGCGCCCACGACGGCACGTTGACCGCGATGTACGTCGACTCGGAGCGGCCGCGCCTTCTGTGGCCGCGCCTGCGCGGCACGCGCACGTCGTCGATGGCCGGCCACGGCATCGACGATCACCTCGCGAACGCCGCCGAGTTGCTCAAGGACCAGCAGAAGCGGCTCGTGGTGAGGCGGGTGCGCGCGTCGTCTCCGACCACGGCCATCCTCGACGAAGCGGCGCGCGACTACGACCTCGTGTTCATCGGCGCGGCGCCGCGGCATCTGGTGAGCCGGTCGTTCGTGGGCGACGTGGTCACCAAGCTCCGCATGCCCGTGGTGATCGTGCGCGGCGCCGACGGCACGCTGCCCGACGCCTACGAGCGCGTGTTTGTTCCGTTAGACGGGAGCGTCTTCTCGCGGGCGGCGGCCGAGTTCGCGTTCCTGTACGCCGCGTCGGCGCAGGCGCAGGTGACGCTGCTGCACGTGGTGAACGAAGCGCGGGTGACGACGGGCGCGCTCGCGGTGCCGGAGCTCCGCGCCTCGCATGCCGTGGCCGAGTTCGAGGCGGAGACGCTCGAGAACCGCATCCGGTCCGATCTGGCGACGCTCGCGGCGTCGGCGGGTGTGGATCCCCGCGTCCGTATTCTGGCCAGCGGCGACCCGGCGGCCACGATCATCGAGCAGTCGCACGCGGGACACTACGATCTGTTGGTGTTAGGCGCGGAGAACAAGTTGCTGGCGCAACCGCTCTTCTTCGGCCAGGGCACGGCGTCGATCGTCGAGCGCGCCGGCTGCACGACGGCCGTCGTGGTGCCGCACCTCACCTGAGGCGCGCCGCGCGTTCCGTTAGGCGGACCACCGCCACTGCTGGACCTCGGGCATGTCCTCGCCGTTGGCCACGATGTACGCGCGGTGCTCGTCCAGCTTCTGCTGCAGTTGGGCAATGCCGTCGGAACGCCCCGCGCGATCGAGCGCTTCGATCGCCAGATCGTACCGGCTCATGCGATTGCGGACGAGCATGTCGAACGGCGTGGTCGTCGTGCCTTCCTCCACGTAGCCGCGCACATGGAACCGCTGCGGATGGGGCCGGTGATGAATCAATTCGTGGATCACGTCGGGATAGCCGTGAAACGCCATCACCACGTGCGTGTCCGTGCCGAACAGCGACGCGAAGCGCTTCTCGTCGATGCAGTGCGGTTGATCCTTCGGCGACTGGAGCGCGAAGAGATCGATCACGTTCACGACGCGCACGCGCAGCTCGGGCGCAATACGTCGGAGCCACCACGCCGCGGCGACCGTCTCGCGCGTCGGCACATCGCCCGCGGCGGCGAGCACGATGTCGGCGTTGTCGGGATCGTGGCCGGCCCATTCCCAATGCGACGCGCCGGCCGCGCATTGCGCCTCGGCCTCCGCCATGTCGAGCCACTGCGGCATCGGCTTCTTCGACGCGACGATGAGATTGATGTCTCCCGTACTCTCGAGACAATGGCGCGCCGTCGCGAGCAGCGTGTTGGCGTCGGGCGGCAAATAGACGCGCGTCGTGTCCGCCTTCTTGGTGAGCAGCAGGTTGATGAACGACGGACCCTGATGGCTGTACCCGTTGTGATCCTGCTCCCAGACGTGGCTGGTGACGAGCAAGTTGAGCGACGCGGTCGGCACGCGCCACGACACCTCGCGCGCCATCTTCTGCCACTTGGCGAACTGCTGCACCATCGAGTCGACGATCGTCAGGAACGCCTCGTAGCACGCGAAGATGCCGTGGCGTCCGGAGAGCACGTACCCTTCGAGCCAGCCCTCGCAGCAATGCTCGCTCAGGATTTCCATCACCCGGCCCGTCATCGAGAGATATTCGTCGGTCGGGACGAGCGGCAGCATCCACGCGCGCAGCGTCGACTCGAAGACGTTCTCGAGGCGGTTGGACGACGTTTCATCGGGACAGAACAGGCGGAAATTGTGCGCGTGCTCGTTGGCGTTGAACACCTCGCGCAAGTAGCCGCCTAACACGCGGGTGTTCTCGATTCGCGTCTCGCCGGGCGCGGCGGTGTCGACGGCGAGCGGTGTCGGATCCGGACATTCGAGCGGGACGAGCAGCAAGCCGCCGTTGGCGACGGGGCACGCGCCTAACCGGAAATCGCCCACGGGGTACATCGCCGTCACATCGGGGATCGGCCGCCCGTCGCCGTCGAAGAGCTCCTCGGGATGGTAGCTGCGCAGCCACCGCTCGAGCGCGCGCAGATGGTCGGGGTTGGTGCGCGGGTCCTCGATCGGAATCTGGTGCGCGTGGAACGTGTTCTCGACCGCCTGGCCGTCGACGCTCTTGGGCCCGGTCCATCCCTTCGGCGTGCGGAGCACGATCACCGGCCACCGGTGCGGGCTCACGCCGCCTTCCCGCGCGGCGTGCGTGATCTCGCCTAACCGATCGTGCGCCCAGTCGAGCGCATCCCACATGAGGCGGTGCACCAGCGCGCGGTCGTCGCCCGCCACTTCGCGCGCCTCGTAGCCGAGGCCGGCAAAATAGTCGCCCAGCTCCTCGCTGCTGATCCGGGCAAACAACGATGGACCGGAGAGCTTGTAGCCGTTCAAGTGCAGAATCGGCAGCACCACGCCATCGCGCGCCGGATTGAGAAACCGGTGCCAGTGCCACGATCCCGCGAGGGGTCCGGTCTCTGCTTCGCCGTCGCCGACGAGACAGGCAACCATGAGGTCCGCATCGTCCATCGCGGCGCCGGCCGCGTGGACGAGCGAGTATCCAAGCTCGCCGCCCTCGTGCAACGTGCCCGGCGTGAGCGCCGTGAGGTGGCTCGGAAACCCACCCGGCCACGAAAACGCGCGCACCATGGCCGACACGCCGGCCGCATCGCGCGAATACTCCGGATACCGTTCGCCTAACGTTCCGTCGAGGAACGTGTTGGCGAGCACGCCCGGCGCGCCGTGCCCCGTCCCGACGACGAGCAGCACACGTTGCCCGCGGTCGCGCACCAATCGCCCAAGGTGCGCGTACAGCAGGTTGATGCCCGGCACCGTTCCCCAGTGGCCGAGCAATCGCGCCTTGATGTGATGCGGCGCGAGCGGTTCGCGCAGCAACACGTTGTCTTTGAGATACAGTTGCGCGGCGGAGAGATAATTCGCCGCGAGGAACGTTCGGTCGAGCAGCTCGACGCTGCTCTTCGTCTGCTCACGGCCGGATGTCGCGAGCGCGCGTAATGGAGCACTCATGTTCCCAACATACCGAGCGAAAAACGGAGTTCCAACGGCGCGTGCGAAACGAATTCGAGGGGCACTGTCGAATCTCTGACATTCCAGCCAGTCGTGGCGCCATTGACGCTACACCCTGGTTTGCACACCGTTGGGGGCGGGAAACGCGCCATCGCGGCACGGACGCGGATTTCCGCGATAGGAGCCTCAGCCGAGGATAGAGAGCCATGTCCGGATTGCGACACATGCGGACTGTGCAGTTGGTCGGGATCGTTGCGGCCACGGCAGGGTTGGCTGTCGTCGTCGGACTGGCGGCGAGCCGGCAAGACAAGCAGGACCAACGCGCGTCGCGGCTGTTCGACGAAGTGCGCCACCTCGTGTTGACGCGGGCCGTGGATTCCATGTCCGACGACTCGCTGTTCGTGAAGGCGGCCGGCGGACTCGTGAACGCGATCGGCGATCCCTACGCGAGCCTGTTCTCGCAGAAGGCGATGGCCGGCTTCATGCGCAACGACATCGGCAACGCGTACGGCGGGTTAGGCATGTCGCTCGAGCGGCATCCCGGCGGCATCGCGGTGGCCGGCGTGTTCCACAACTCGCCGGCTGCGTTAGGCGGCGTGATGGCGGGCGACGAGATCGTCGCCGTGAACGGCACGGCGGTGTCCGGGTTGAGCGGCGACCGGGTGTCGCAGCTCCTGTTAGGCGAACCCGGGTCGGGTGTGGACATCACGTTCCTCCGCGCGGGCGTGACCACACCCATCCGCACGCATTTCGTGCGGGCGGTCGTACGCCCGACCGCGGTGCCCTTCGCCATGGTCATCGGCGACCACACGGGCTACATCCCGCTGCAACGGTTCAACGAAACCGCCGACAGCGAGATGGCGAGCGCGGTGGTCGACCTCCAACAGCGCGGCGTCCGCTCGTTCGTGATCGACCTGCGCGGCAACCCCGGCGGCGATGTCTCCCAAGCGCTGGCGGTGAGCAACCTGTTCCTCAACTCCGGCCAGGAAATCGCCGAGTTGCGCCAACGCGGCGAGGCGCCGCAGAGCTATCGCGCGCGCACGCCGGCGCTCGTGCGCTCCGCGCCGGTCGTGCTCCTCGTGGATCACTACACGGCGTCGGCATCCGAAATCGTAGCGGGCGCGTTGCAAGACCACGATCGCGCGGTGATCGTGGGCGAGACGTCGTACGGCAAAGGCGTCGTGCAATCGCTGTTCAATCTCGAGGACGGCTACGCGCTCAAGCTGACCACCGGACGCTGGTACACGCCCAGCGGCCGCAGCATTCAGCGCGCGCACACGTTCGACGGCGCACCGGACACATCGATCAATCCGCTCGCCGACACCGCAGCGCGCTCACGCCGTCCGGCGTTCAAGAGCGACGGCGGACGCACGGTGTACGGCGGCGGCGGCATCACGCCGGATGTGAAGGTGCCTTCGGACACGCTCACGAGCGCCGAGCAGCATCTCGCGCGCGAGTTCGCGCCCAAGGCGGCGCAAACCCGGACGGCGTTGTTCGACGTCGCGCGCGAGCTCCGTACTACAGTGCGCGGCGATTTCGTCGTGCTGCCGCAGTGGCGCGACGCGTTCTTCGAGCAGCTGCGCTCGGCCGGCGTAGACGTCGATCGCGCGACCTTCAACGCGGCCGAGCCGTGGGTGGACCGGTTGCTCGAGCAGCAGGTGGCGACGCTCGCGTTCGGCGACTCGAGCGCGTTCCGTCGCGCGGCGCCGAGCGACGCACCGCTTCAGCGGGCGCTCACGATGCTCGGGCGCGCGTCGACGCAGTCGCAGCTCTGGAGCCTGGCCGCGCACGCGCCGACACCCGGATTGTAGCAACGGGTTCCGTTAGGCGGCCGCGCGACTCACGGCCCGATCGGCGTGGCGCGCACGAGTATCACGCCGTGCGCGGGAACCGTGGCCGCGAATTGGCGGCTGAATCGCCCCACGTCTTCGTGCGCCCACAGGTCGCGCACGACCGCCGAGTCGGCCTTGAGTCCGGCGCGCGAGAAGTACGCGGTGATGCGGGCCGGCGCCGACGAGCGGTTGAGCAACGCGATCGCGCGCGACCCGTCGCGCATCGGCTTGGCCCACACCTGCAGCTCGGGCGGCGACTCCCAGACCAGAATGCCCTGCGCGCCTAACGAGTCCTGATCGACCGCGATCACCTCGCGATTGGTGAGCGTCGCCCGCGTGGCGGCCGACATGTCGCGCAGGTCGTTGCCGGCGATCAACGGCGCGGCCATGATCGCCCACAAACTGAAGTGCGCGCGATACTCGTCGTCAGTCATGCCGCCGTTGCCCACTTCCAGCATGTCGGGATCGTTCCACCGTCCGGGGCCGGCGACGGTGGCGTGCTGCGCCGACTGGTCCAGGTTGTCGAGCATCGATGGCCACCGATCTTCGATGTCGTCGGTGGTGCGCCACAGATTGCCGACGCGCGGCGCCCAGTCCCATGGCTGGTTGGATCCCCACTCGCAGATGCTGAGCACGATCGGACGCCCGGTTCTCGTGAGCGCGTCGCGGAACTTTGCGTATTGCGTCGGCGCGTCCAGATGCGGCGCGTGACACCAGTCCTCCTTCACGTAATCGACGCCCCATGATGCGAACGTCCGCGCGTCCTGTTCCTCGTGGCCCAGCGTACCCGGCCGACCCTGACACGTGTTGGTGCCGGCATCGGTGTAGATGCCGAACAGCAGTCCTTTGTCGTGGACGTAATCGGCGAGCACCTTGATGCCGTGCGGGAATCGCTGCGGATCGGCTACGAGTGCGCCGCTCGAGTCGCGCGCGACCTGCCAACAATCGTCGATCACGACGTAGCGGTATCCCGCATCGCGCATCCCGCTCGCAACCATGGCGTCCGCCGTTTCGCGAATGGTCTGCTCGCTGACGTTGCAGGCGAAATGGTTCCAACTATTCCAGCCCATGGGCGGCGTGAGCGCGAGTTGGTTGGCCGGGAGCGCGCGCGGCGCCACGCCTGCATGCGTCCACGATGCGCCCGTGAGCGAACCCGCGACCACCGCTGCGATCACCAGTGCCAATCGCGACACCTTCTTCCTCCATGTCTGCCGGCGTTGGCCGAGTATGTCGGCCGGCTCACGATGAAGCAAGCACGTAGCTGACCTCTTCTGCTCGAGGCGCCACGGTCACCACTTGCCTGGTGTCTGGCCCGCCTAGCCGGCTGCTTCGTTCATGTTGAAAGGATCAAAGCGGAAACACGGGATCAGAGCGGATCGTTCTGTTAGGCGGGAAAGCGCGAATCGCGCAGGATGGAGCCGTTTCTTGTTGTTTAACAAGAAGGCTGTTGCCGTGTCCGTTCGTGTCCGGCCTTGTCGCGTTCACGATCACCGAGGCTCGCGTCTACATCGGAGGGGCAACGGGGATCAATCACCGAGCCGTCATCGCGCTATTCCGCCATGTCGCTGCCCGGAGTTCCACGAGGATGCACGCGGAAGAATCCGAACACGGATGCCCTCATGGGGGATGCCATGCGCGTCCGCGATGCGCCGACCATCGCACCAATGCAATCTTCCCCATCCCTTGTATCCTCGTGGTTATCCTCTTGAACACCTACAGAGGAGCCATCCGACGCGCGTCCCGCATCCTATAGAACCCGCACTCGTTGGGCAGGCGACTGGACACCGTGCTCGATGAGGCTGCATCATGTGTCGTGCCGACTCTCGCACGACAGACTCGCGCGCTCGCGCTCTGCGCGGCGTGCATCGCCGCGGCGGCGTGTCACGGATCACGCGGCGCGATGTCCGACGCGGCGACACCCGCCGTCGCGCACGACGCACTGCGCGATCCGTCCAACACGTTCTGGTCGTCGCGCGCGCCGCGCCGGTTCTTCGCGCGCATCGAGACGACGAAGGGCGCGTTCGTGATCGACGTGCACCGCGACTGGGCCCCGCATGGCGCCGATCGATTCTATCAGCTCGTGCAGTCTGGCTTCTTCGACGACTCGCGGTTCTATCGCGTGCGGGCGGGATACATCGTGCAGTTCGGCATCGCCGGCGATCCGGCGACTGCCCAACGGTGGCGCGATGCACGCTTCGCCGATGACAGCGTGCGCCACACCAACGCGCGCGGCGTGGTGGCGTATGCCATGACCGGCCCCGATACGCGCACGACGCAGATTTACATCAACCTGCGCGACAACCCGCAGCTCGACGCGCAGGGGTTCTCGCCCATCGGCCAAGTGGTGCGCGGAATGGATGTCGTCGATGCGCTGAACGCCGAGTACGGCGAGACGTCGGGCGGCGGGATGCGCAACGGAAAGCAGGATCCGGTGTTCGAGGGCGGCAACGCGTATCTGGACCGGACCTACCCGCGATTGGACCACCTCGTCCGCGCCACGGTCGTACGCGCGCCGTGACGGCCGCCGCCTCGAGCGACGCCGGGCGGGAGAGCGGCGACGGGCCGGGCAGCGGCCGGCTCATCCGGCGGCTCTCGCTGCTCGATTCGATCTCGTTAGTCGTCGGGACGATCGTCGGCACCGGCGTGCTGCTCAAGGCGGCGGTGATGACGCAGCTGCTGGGCAGTCCGTGGGCGGTGCTCGCGGCGTGGCTGGCCGCCGGCATCCTCACGCTGTTCGGCGCGCTCTCGTATGCAGAGTTAGGCGCGATGATCCCCGAGCCGGGCGGCGAGTACGTGTTCCTGCGCGCGGCGTTCGGCGACGCGGTGGCATTCCTGTACGGCTGGGTGCGTTTCACCGCCGGCAGCGCCTCGATGGCGGCGCTCGGCGTCTCGTTCGCGACGTTCGTGACGCCGCTCGTTCCGTTAGGCGGAGATTGGGTGCGCACGAGCGGCACCCTCTTCGGCGCGCCGGTGCACTGGACGTTCGGGGCGCCACAACTGGTGGCGATCGTGCCGATCGCGGTGCTGGCGGGCATCAACTGCGCCGGCGTGCGCGCGGGCGGCAAGGTGCAGGTGGCGCTGGCGACGATCAAGGTCCTCGCGGTGTTGGGCATCGTCGCCGGCGCCTTCGCCGCGGCGCGCGGCGGGTCGTGGTCGCACTTCGCCCAACACGCGCCGGGCGGCGCGATCACCGCATCGGCTTTCGGCGCGGCGTTGGTCGGCGCGGTGTGGGCGTACAGCGGGTGGTCGTACTTGCCGATGGCGGCAGGCGAGATTCGTAATCCGGGTCGCAACGTGCCGCGCGGGCTCATCGGCGGCACGGCTATCGTGATCGTGCTCTATCTCGCCATCAACGCGGCGTACTTCTACGCGCTGCCGGCCGCCGCGGTCGCGGCGGCCAACTCGACCGTGCATCGCGGCGCGCCGGCGGTGGCGGCGCTGGCCGTGGGCAGCTTCCTCGCGTCGGACGCCACCACGCTCGCGGCGCTGGTGTTCGTGATCGCTACGTTAGGCACCTTGAACGGCGGCCTGTTGTCCAACTCGCGCGTGCTGTTCGCGATGGCGCGGACGCGGCAGTTCTTCCCGATCTTCGGGCGCGTGACGCGGCGATCGCACGCCCCGGGCTGGGCCATTTGTGCGTTCGCGGCGTGGGGATCGGTGCTCGCGACGTCGGGCACGTACGACCAGCTGAGCGATCTGGCGGTGTTCGGCTTCATGATCTTCTTCGCGCTCACCACGGCGGCCGTGTTCCGCCTGCGCGCGACGCAGCCGGATCGCCCGCGGCCGTACCGCGTGACCGGGTATCCGCTGGTGCCGTTGCTCTACGTGTTGGGCACGACCTGGATGATCGGCAACACGGTGGCCACCGAGCCGGTGCAGGCGTTGGCGGCGCTCGTGTTCCTGGCGTTGGGCGTCCCGGTGTACGCCTGGTTCCGTGCGCAGCGCACCCGCGCCGACGCGGCGTCCACGGGCGGAACGCCGCCGGCGCCGGTGCGTTAGGCGGTCGGGATCTCGGCCTTGTGCTTGCGCGCCCACGCATCGAACGTGAGCAGCGCCGGATTGAGCGCCCGCGTCTCGCGCAGATCGCGCACGGCCATGAATCGATCCTGAAACTCGACGTCGATCTGGAACATGTTGCCCAGCTCGTCGGCGCCCGGGAAGCCGAACGTCCGATAGACATCGGGCGGCACGGCCACGTACCGGATCGACTTGCCTAACGCCTTGCCGAGCGATGCCGCCATTTCCGCGCCCGTGAGGAAGCCGCCGGCGATGCCGACCCGGCGGCCGACGGAGGGCGTGCCGCGCGTGAAAATGCCGTAGGCGCATTTGCCGATGTCTTCGGCCGCGATGCCGCACAGCTTGGCCGTGGCCATCGGCAGCACCAGATCGAGCACGCCGTCGGCGCCGGGCTTGGGCCCCATGCCGAAGTGGATGAAGTTGTCCCAGTAGAACGACGTGATGAGATACGTCGTCGGAACGCCGAGCGTCGCGAAGTACGCGTCGGCCTCGGCCTTGGCATCGAAGTGCGGCACTTTGTAGTGGCCGAGCAGCGTGGGGACGCGGTTGTCGCCTAACGGAACGAACTGCCGCGTGTCCTCGAGCGTCGACCAGATCACGTGCGCGACGCCGGCGCGCTTGGCGGCCTGCGCCATGGCGCTCGCCTCCGCCTTCTCGCGCTCCGGCGACATGTGCGCCCAGAAAAACGACACGCAGTACGCCCCGTGCGCGCCGGCGAACGCGCGCTCGAGGCTGGCGCGATCCGTGACATCGGCAGCCACGACCTCGGCCCCCAGCCGCGCCAGCTCGCGCGCCGCCGGCGAATCGGGATGGCGCGTAATCGCGCGGACCGCGAAGCCGCCTTTCGGATCGGCGAGGATCGCGCGCGCGAGTCCCCCGCCCTGCGAGCCCGTGGCGCCGACGACGGCAATGATGCGCGCCGGCGCGCGCCGCGCCGTCGGCTTCCGTTGAGCGGGCGCGCGGCGCGCCGGCTTCTTCGCGGCGCCGCGCTTCTTTTTCGCCGACGACGCGCGCTTCGATTTCGCTTTGGCGGTCGCTCGCTTCGCGGCCGGCTTCCGCTTCCGGGTGCTTCCGCGCTTCTTCGCCGCCATGACGCCCTCCCCTGTCGAACACGTGAGTGCCGCTCCGAACGTCATACCGCCAAGTCCGAGCGCGGACGATGCAGCATCGCCGCGGTCGGGTCAACGTGCTGTTCGATTTCGCACACCGTATGTCGAAAGCGAACACCGCGCGCCGGACACGGTCGGCGCGGCGAGCGATAACCCAAATGCCGACAACGGGTTGCGCTTTGTCTCGCATGGCATGTGTTTTCCATTGGCGCCGTCAATCGACGGCTCGGCAATCGGGATTCCCTCATCTCCGTGTCATGGCTGCCCTCTCGAACGACGTTCGGTATGCGGCGCGGCGCCTCGCGCGCGCTCCGGGATTCACGATCGTGGCGACGGTCACGATCGCGTTGGCCATCGGCGCCCTCACCGCCGTCTTCTCGGTGGTCAACGGCGTGCTGCTCGAGCCGCTTCCGTTAGGCGCGCCGGATCGCATCATGTCGGTGACCAACGTCGGCAAGGACGGCAAAGGGACGGCCACCTCGGCGCTCGACTACATCGACTACCGGCACCAGCTCACGTCGTTCTCGTCACTGGCCGCGTACTCGAACTCGCCCGCCAACCTCACCGGCGATGGCGATCCGCAGCAAGTCACGCTGTCGCGGGTCGGCGCCGATTTCTGGCGCGTGCTGGGCGTGACGCCGCGCATCGGACGCGGGTTCGCGCCTAACGAAGATCAGCCGCAGGCGGCCGCGGTCGCGATCGTGAGCGACCGGCTCTGGCGCACGCACTTCAACGCCGATCCGCGCGTGCTGGGGCGCACCCTGATGCTCGACGGCACGCCGCGCACGATCATCGGTGTGGCGCCGCCGTCGCTCACCTTCCCCGAGAAGCCGGACGTGTGGACGCCGCTGGTGTTCAGCCCCACCGACGATCTCACCCCCGACGCGCGCGGCGCACACTGGCTCGACGTGGTCGGCCGTCTCGCGCCGGGCGCGACCGTCGACGGAGCCAATCGCGAGATGGTGGCGGTGACGAGGCGTCTCGAGCTGCAGTATCCCGAGTCGAACACGAATATGAGCGGCACCGTGAAGCCGCTCCAGGACGCGATGGTCGGCAACGTCCGGCCGGCGTTGCTGACGCTGCTCGCCGCGGTGGGCTTCGTGCTCCTCATCGCGTGCGTCAACGTGGCCAATCTGCAACTGGTGCGTGCCTCCACGCGCGAGACCGAGATCGCGGTGCGTACCGCGCTCGGCGCCGGACGCTGGCAGATCGTGCGACAGCTGCTCGTCGAGAGCGTGCTCGTGTCGCTGGTGGGCGGTGTGTTGGGCGCGCTGCTCGCGCTGTGGGGCGTGGCGCTCCTCGTGCGGCTCGGTCCGCAGGACCTGCCGCGGTTGAGCGAAGTCCGCGTGAACGGCATCGTGCTGGCCTTCACCGCCCTCGTATCGTTAGGCACGGGCCTCCTGTTCGGCATCGCGCCGGCCGTCGCCGCGGCGCGCACGCGTCTCACGGCCATGCTCAAGGAAAGCGCCCGCGGATCGAGCGGCTCGCGCGCGAGCCAGCGGGCGCGCGGCGGCTTGGTCATGGCCGAGCTCGCGCTGGCGATGCTGCTGCTCATCGGCGCCGGCCTCCTGGTGCGCAGCTTCTCGCGGCTCATGGCCGTGGATCCCGGCTTTCACCCGGACCGCGTCCTCACGTTCGGCATCTCGGCGCCGGCGTCGAAGTATGCCGACCGCCATTCGCTGCGGACGCTCACCTCGGACATTCTCGCGCACATGCGCGCCATTCCCGGCGTGAGCTCGGCCGCGCTCGTGGCCGGGCTTCCGTTAGGCGGCTTCACCATGCGGACCAGCGTGCACATCACCGGCACGCCCAAGGAGCGGCCGGCGGAGCGCAAGCGCACGTACGTCACCATCGTGAGCCCGGATTACTTCCGGACGATGGGCATCCCGCTCCGCGCCGGGCGCGATTTCTCGCCGCACGATGGCAGCGGCGCGCCGATGGTGTCGATCATCGACGAGACGCTCGCCAAACGGTACTTCCCCGGGCGGAGCGCGGTCGGCCAACGCATCGAGATCGGCTGGTCGCAGGATACCGCGTCGGCCGCGGGCGGCGACACGACGGGTGTGACCCTGGGGGGCGAGGTGATTGGCGTCGTGGGCGACGTGCGGCGCCAGAACCTCGCGATCGGCGCCGAATCGGAGACGTACGTGGAGATCGACCAGCCGACCATCAACACGTTCGATGTCGTCGTGCGCACGAGCGGACCGCCTAACGTAGTGGAAGAGCAGATCCGGGGCGCCATGCGCGCCGTTGACCCCGACCTGCCCCTCGACCGTCTCCGGCCGTTGCGCGACATCGTGAGTCTCTCCGTCTCGCGGCCGCGGTTCTACATGTCGCTCATTGCGTCGTTCGCCATCATCGCGCTCGTCCTGGCGGCGGTGGGCATCTACGGCGTGATCTCGTACACCGTGAGCCAGCGCTCGCGCGAGTTGGGCATCCGCATCGCGCTCGGCGCGTCCGGCGCCAACGTGATGGCGCACGTGCTGCGTCCCGGTCTCGCGCTCGCGGCGGGGGGCGTGGCAATCGGCGTGGTCGCGGCATTGGCGATGACGCGACTCATTGCCAGTCTGCTGTTCGGCGTGACGCCCGTCGATCCGCTCACGTTCGCGGGCGTGTCGGTCATACTCCTCGGCGTGGCCGTCATCGCGTGCGTGATCCCGGCGCGCCGCGCATCGCGCGCCGATCCGCTGGTCGCCATGCGGAGCGAGTAGCGCCGGCCATATGGCCCTTGCGCCGTACGTGCGCGGCATCAATCCATTCGCCAGCAGGCGGTGGGACGAGCGCCGCGCCAATCACGCACGGAGAAGCGAACGCATGCGAGTCCGGAGTTGGTACGCGCTGGCCGCCGCGTCCATTGCCATCGTCGGTGCCGCCTGCAACTCGTCGCTCTCGCCCAACAGTGTGTGCGGCGGCTCGATTTTTCTCGTCGTGGCCAACGGGAAGTCATCCACACTCGCCGTGGGCGACTCCGTGACGCTGCTAGCGCAGCAAGGCGTACTCGGCCCCGGAGTCGGGAGCGCGGGATGCATGATCCAGAACATCCCGTCGAGCAGCGTCGCGTGGGGCACGAGCGACTCGACGGTGGTCATCGTTGGGTCCGATGGGACAGCGCACGCCGTGGCAGCGGGCACCGCGGACGTGACCGCCACGCATGGCGGACTCAACGCACGTTTGGCGCTGAAGGTCGTCCAGTAAGTCTGGCCGACCGCCGTTCTCCGCCGTATCATCGCGAGCACAGCTGGAACCGTTCTCGATCGTTCCGACACTTCGAGGTGCCCGATGAATGGCTCACTGGACCGCGCATCCGTCGGCTGGGGAATTCTTCCGATCCGCCTCGTGATCGGACTCGTGTTCGCGATGCACGGCGGACAGAAACTGTTCGTCTACGGCGCGGCTGGCACCGCAATGGCGATGACGCACATGGGCATCCCGTTTCCCGCGATCGCGGCGGGGGTCGCCATCGTCGTCGAATTCATTGGCGGCCTGGCGGTGTTCTTCGGCGTGTGGGCGCGCTGGCCGGCGTTCCTGCTGTCGATCGAAATGCTGATCGTGATTTTGTTCGTGAAGCTCCACGCCGGATTCTTCTCGCCGCGCGGGATCGAGCTCGAATTGACGCTCCTGGCCGGCGCGCTGACGATCGCGCTGTTGGGCACGGGGCCGGCGTCGCTGGCGCCCGGCCGCCGCGCGCGGCCGCCGGAGCCCTGAGCCACTCCGTTAGGCGCTCACGTTCGCCCTGGTACCTCCGACTCGGCCGAGATGCTCAGGCCGAGGTCGTGCAGCAGGCCGTCTTTGAGACCGTAGATCCAGCCGTGGACGGTGAGCGGCTGTTTGCGCGACCAGGCATCGCGCACGGCCGTGGTTTGCGCCGCGTTGGCGACCTGCTCGAGCACGTTGAGCTCGGCCAATCGGTCGCGCCGCGCGTCGTCGCTGGCGAGCGCCGCGAGCTCCCGGTCGTGCTTCCAGCGCACGTCCTGCACGTGTCGCAGCCAGTTGTCCACCACGCCTAACTTGTCGTCGCGCAGGGCGGCCCGGACGCCGCCGCATCCGTAGTGTCCGCACACGATGATGTGCCGCACGTGCAGGTGCTCGACGGCGAATTGCATCACCGACAGGCAATTCAGATCGGAGTGGACGACGACGTTGGCGATGTTGCGGTGGACGAACATCTCGCCCGGCAGCAAGCCGACGATCTGGTTGGCGGGGACGCGGCTATCGGAGCAACCGATCCACAGGTATTGCGGGGCTTGCTGGGCCGCGAGGCGGGTGAAGAAGTCGTGGTCCTGCCGCGTCATGTCGGCGGCCCACGCGCGATTGTTCTCGAACAGGTGGTCCAGGCTGCGCATGCCGGGTCAGGAGAGAGGGTCGGCCGCGCCGGCCGGGCGCGCGGCGCCGGTCCGGAGGAGCCACACGATGCCTAACGCAACGATGAGCGACGCGACGCCGGAGAGCACGCCGATCAGGCGCGAGCCGCCGGCCCACACGACCGGCGCGAGGCCGCCCGTGATGCCGACGACGACCGCCCAGCATCCGGCAATGACGCGCGCGACGCCCCAGTCCCCGACGATCGCCACCGGCACGGCAATGCCTAACGCACCGAGCACGATCTGGGCGTAGGACTGGACGCGCTGGCCCAACGACGTCGCCTGGCTGAGTTGGCCGATGCCGCCGATCAGGCCATTGGCGACGAGGGCGAGCACGAGCACCATTCCCAGACCGAGCAAGAACCGGCGCATCGGCGTGCCGAGGGTCATCTCCGGACTCCAATCGGTGCGGGTCGCCGCCGGCGGCAACGGCGCCGTCCGCGGTATGGCAATGATAGGGTGGCGACTACGGCGGCGATAGTCTCACGGCGCGACGTGCGCCCCCGCCAGCGTGGCCACCGCGCCCAACGTCGTCTGCGCGGCATTCAAGCCTAACCGGAAATCGTCGTCGCCGTACGTCGAGAACACATCCGTGGGTTGGTGCCACTGCGGATCCCATCCCGCCCCGATCTGCATCCCGCGCTCGTTCTCGCGGAGGCTGATCGCCGGCACGAGATCCTGAAACGGCGCCGAATCCGTGTTCGTCATGTGCGGCCCGACGGCGG
>JANWIK010000181.1 GCA_025449955.1 Gemmatimonadaceae bacterium | reverse complement strand
CGCTCCGCGGACCCACGCGCAGCGCGCCGCCATCGTCCACCCAGCCAATGCTGCCGCCGCCCGCGGACACGGTGTCCACGAGGACGCGCGGCAGCGCGATCGGCACGCCCGCCACGTCGCCGCCGGCGTCGACCATCGCCTGGCCGTCGACGATCACGCCGGCATCGGCGCTCGTGCCGCCAATGTCAATGGTGAGGGCGTCGCGCACGCCCGTTAGGCGCGCGACGAAGGCGGCGCCCACCACGCCGCCCGCGGGGCCGGACAGCGCCAGCGACGCCGCGCCGCGGGCGGTCTCGGCCGCCGGCCGCATGCCGCCCGCCGACGTCATCACCGCCAGCGCCGGATAGCCGCGCTCGCCTAACGCAGCGGCGAGACGCGCCACGTAGCCGGCCACCGCCGGCCGCAGGTACGCTTCGGCCACCGTCGTCGCGGTGCGCTCGTACTCGCGGATCTCCGGCAGTACGTCGGTGGAGCACACCACGTCCATCCCCGGCGCCACGCGCGACAGCGCCGCGGCCATCGCACGCTCGTGCGCCGGGTTGCCGTACGCGTGCAGCAGCGACACCGCCACGATCGCCGGCTCTGTGCCTAACGCAGCGCGCGCCGCGGCCTCGGCGCCGGCCTCATCCAGCCGGCGCACGACCCCTTGGGGCTCGATGCGCTCGGGCACCGCGATGCATCGCTCGGCGGGCACGAGCGGGTCCGGATGCTGGCGCGCGAGATCGTAGAGCGATGCGCGCTCCTGCCGCCTCAGCGCCAGCAGATCGGTCGCACCTTCCGTGGCGCAGAGCGTCACGCGCGCGCCGGTGCGCTCGAGCAGCGTGTTGGTGGCCACGGTGGTGCCGTGCACCAGGCGCGCCACCGCGGCGGGGGATTCGCCTAACGCATCGAGCGCCTCCAGCACGCCGCGGCTCTGGTCGGCGGGCGTGGAGGGCACCTTGCGTGCCGTCACAGCGCCGTCGGCGTCGATCGCGACGAGATCGGTGAACGTGCCGCCGACGTCGATCCCGACCGACGCGCCGCGCACTACGCGCGGCGCCTCGCGGCCGCCACGCCGAGCATGGCCAGCGTCGCCACCACGCTGATGTACCCAACCCAGTCGCCCAGATGGTCGTACAGCGTGAGCACGTCCGTCGTCTGCACCTGGTACGTGCGCACGGCGGGCACGAACAGGCCGGTCTGTCCGTGCGACCTGCCTAACGGATCGACGTATTCCGAGATGCCGGTGTTGGCATCGCGCACGATGCCGACCCGGTTCTCGATGGCGCGCAACGCCAGGTGGGCCTCGTGCTGGTACACGGCCACACTCCGTCCGAACCAGGCATCGTTGGTGATGTTGACCAGGAACGTGGCGCCCTCGCGCCGATACAATCGCGCGCGCTGCAGGAAAATCGATTCGTAGCAGATGAGCACGCCCACGCGGCCGAATCGGAAGTCGAAGGGCTGCGGCGTTCCGCCACGCCCCATTCCGCCAAAGAACTTGAGGCTCGCGAACCAGTTGGGATTCACGAACGGCACGCGCTCGACGATCGGCACCAGGTACGTCTTGTGGTATGCCGGTTGTCCGCCCACGCGCCCCGTCCCGTCGACCACCATCGCCGAGTTGTAGTACTCGTAGTGCGTCGGCGTCTGCCACACGACATCGATGGTCCCGAACAAGATCGGCGCGTGCGACGTGCTGGCGAGCACGTGCATCGTGTCGATCCAATCGCTGTGCGCCAGGAAGTTGTCCGGCAGCGCGGCCTCCGGCCACAACGTGAGCTGGGCGGGCTGCTGCGCAAAGCCCTGGCGCGTGAGCGACGACAGGATGCCGACAATGCGGCTCTGATACTGCTGCTGCCACTTCTCGTCTTGCGGGATGTTGGGCTGCACCACCGTCACGTCGCCCTGCGTCAGGAGGTGCGTCGTGGCGACGCGCCACCACCCGTACGCGGCCACGCCTAACGCAATGGCCGCGGCCGCGCCGAGGCGCGTCCAGAGCCGGCGGCGTTCGCGGCGCACGAGCCACGCGTCCACCAGGAGACCATTGGTCGCCGCGATCCAGAAACTGAGCCCGCGCACGCCGCTCACGTCCGCCGCCTGCGCGAGGAGCGTGTGCTTGGCCACCGAGAGGCCGAGCGGGAGCCATGGAAATCCGATCTGCGGCAGGTAGAGCAGGAAGAGCTCGCTCGCGCACCACACCAGCGGCAGCACCATCGCCATCGGCCCCTTCGTTAGGCGACGCACCGCGTACACCGCCCCGAACGTGAACCCGACGATCGGCCCCAATCCGAGCAGCGCGCCGAGGAAGGCGAGGAACGCGAGATTGGTGTAGAGGCGGAGCGCGATCGCGATCCAGTAGAGGGCGACGCCGTAGCCCAGGAAGCCGAACACGGTGCCGGTCCGCACGGCCACGCGCCAGCCCGCGTTCCCGTCCGCCGCCCGCGCCGCGATCAGCGCCACCGGCGCCAGGCACACGAACGCCGGCACCACGAGCGGTACCGGCGGGAACGCGAGGGCGAACAACACGGCGCTCGCCAGCGCCGCGACCCATTCCTGGCGCGTTAGGCGCCAGCGCCGCTCGGTCACAGGCGGATTTCCTTCTGCTCGTCGGCCGATTTGTACACCGCCTCGGCCAACCGGTGCAGCACGAGCTGGTCGGTGGGCGCCTCGTACGGCGTTTCGCCGCGCAGCATCGCCGCGAAGTGTGCGAGCTCGGCCCGGTACGATTGGACGAACGCGCTGTCGCGGGTCGAGGCACCGCGCGGCGTGACGTCGGTGGCCGTGCCGTTCAGCTCCTTCACCACGTGCAGCGGCGACAACCCCGCACTGCCGCGCGTCGCGAGCGCGTCGAACCACCACCGCGACTCGAGGCCGATGTACGACCACGAGACATCGATCGTGATGGTCATGCCCGACGTGCACTCGATGAACGCGAGCATCGCCTCATCGACGGCGGCGGCGCCGCGTCCCCGTTCCATGTGCGCGCTCACGCGCACCGGGTCGGGGTACTCGCCCAGCCAGAGGGCGAGATCGAGCAGCGGCAGGCCGAGGTCGATGAACGCGCCGCCGCCCGATTCGGCGCGGCGGTAGCGCCAGCCCTCGCGCATCTGGCGCTGCTCGTGATGTCCGGCGCGGGCGCCGTTGAGCTTGCCTAACTCGCCACCGCGCAGAAAGCTGCTCAGCGCCTGGACGTCGGAGCGGAAGCGGTGATTGTTGGCCACCGCCACCATGCGTCCGGTGCGCGCGGTCGCGGCGAGGATCCGCTCCACGCCGCGGCTCGACAGCGCGAGCGGCCGCTCGCACAGCACGTGGACCCCCGCCTGGAGCGCGCTCAACACGTGCGGCTCGTGCAAATGGTTGGGCGTGGTGAGCACCACCGCGTCGAGCTCCGCGCCCTCGAGCAGGTCCTCGATGTCGGTGTACACGTCGTGCACGCCGAATCGCTCGCCTAACGCGCTGGCCTTGGGCCCATCGTTGTCGCACAAGGCGACGAGCTGCGCCACGCGCGACCGCGCCAGCGCCGGCAAATGCGCCACCTGCGCAATCGCCCCCGCTCCCACCACACCCACACGCACCGGCGCCATCATTGCGCGCGCTCCTCGTTAGGCTTAAGCGGAGCCGACCACCGCCACCGTCGTTCCAGGATAGTATGCACGTAGTATCGTCCGATAGTCCTGTCCGGCCCGCGCGCGTCCGATCGCGCCCCACTGGCACATGCCGACGCCGTGGCCGTATCCGTTGCCGCGCACGATGACGCGCGCGAGCTCGCCGTCCGCATCCTGCTGATTCTCCACCGTGAACGCCGTGCTGTTCAAAATCTCGCCGTCGGACGCCCGCAGCACGAAGCGAATGTTGTCCATGCGCACCGTGTAGCGGCCGCGATCGGTGACGATCTCGAGATCGCGCACCCGTCCCGACGGCGTCCGGCGTTCCACCGCGAGCGCGCGCGGCGCGCCGGGCCCGCGCGACGACACCGTGGTGTAGTCCTTCAAGTACCGGTCGAGCAGCGCGCGCAGCGCGGCCCGCGTGAACGTGCGCTCCCAGCTGAACCGCGGCGCGATGTCGCAATAGAAGCGGTCGGTGCCGGGAATGCGATCGCTCACCGACTTGAGGTACGGCTCGTCGCCGCCGCGCCAGATCTCGCTCGCCGAGGCCGTCCGGCCGCCGCACGCCGAATGATAGGGCGCGTTCACGACCACCCCGCGATACGTGAGCACCAGCCCCCGCGTCTCCGCCACCGCCGTGTCGCCTAACGGAGTTTCCGCGTCGGCGCCGCCGTACACCTGGTCGACCACCGTGCTGTGCATGTCGTACGGCCGCGTGTCCGGCGCGATGTGCGTGTACGCGTAGCTGCGCGCCGCGATGGCCTGCGCCGCCACTGCCTCGCGCTCGTCCGCGGCGCGGTGCCCGATCTCCATCGGCACCACGCCGCGCAGATAGTCCTCGAGGTACACCCGATTCACCACGATCACGTCATCGCCGTTCGGCACGGGCATCACCCACACCTCGCCGCGATAGTGCGCGCCATTCACGGTGAGCACCGCGCCGCGCGACGCCGCGCGCGCCACGAACGGCGCCGCGCGGCCGGGCGTCACGGTGCCGTCGTCGTTCACCGCGCGGAGCACGCCATCGTGATTCTGCACCGTCCACAGCTCGCCGGCCTCGGCCCGCACCAACGTGCTGGCGCCGCCGGTGTCGAAGAGCCGCCACGACCCGGTCCCCGAGATCGTGACCTTGGCGGCCGACGTCGCGAGCGCGATGCGCACCACCTTGCCGTAGGCGCCTAACTGTTGCTCGGAGGGAGCGGTGATGTCCGGCAGCTGCTCGGGCGTCGTGGTGTCGCCGGCGGGCGGCGGCGGGAGCGCCGTGGTGTCGAGCACCGTGGGCGGCATGTGCGCCACCGGTGGATGCGTGCCACCCGACGAGCACGCCGCCAGCGCCGCCGCGGCGGCGCACCCGGCCGCGTACGCCGCCTTACGAGAGCGCGGCGCCCAACGCATCGTCCAACCGCTCGAGGGTGAGGTCGATCTCGGCGTCGCCGTGCGCCGCCGACACGAAAGCCGACTCGAACGGCGACGGCGCGAGATACACGCCGCGCGCCAGCGCCTCGTGAAAGAACCGGCGAAACCGATCGACGTTGGACGCTTTCGCATCCGTGAAGTTGCGCACCGGCTCGCCGCGAAAGAAAAAGCCCCACATGCTGCCGGCGCTGTCGGCGGTGAACGGCACGCCGCGCCGCGCCGCGGCGGCGCGCAGACCGGTCACCAGTCGCGCCGTGCGCTCGGCCATGCGCGCGTGCAGCTCGGGCGTGAGCGCGCGCAGCGTCGCGAGACCGGCCGCCATCGCCAACGGATTGCCGGAGAGCGTGCCCGCTTGATACACCGCACCCGACGGCGCCATCATCTCCATGAGATCGCGACGCCCGCCGTACGCCGCGGCGGGCAGGCCGCCGCCGATCACCTTGCCTAACGTGGTCAGGTCGGGCGTCACGCCGAACCGCTCGCGCGCGCCGCCCGGTGCGATGCGGAACCCCGTCATCACTTCGTCGAACACCAGCAGCGCGCCCGTGTCATCGGCGATCGTGCGCAGCGCGCGCAAGAACGACGGGTCGGGCGCGATGAACCCGGCGTTCCCCACCACGGGCTCGACGATGATCGCGGCCAACCGGCCGTTCGTCGCGCGCGCCACTCGACACGCCGCATCCGGATCGTTGAACGGCGCCACCAGCGTGTGCGAGGCGACGCTGTGCGGCACGCCCGGCGAGTTCGGCAAGCCTAACGTCGCGACGCCCGATCCGGCGCGCACGAGAAACCCGTCGGCGTGGCCGTGATAGCATCCGTCGAACTTGAGAATCGCGTCGCGGCCCGTCGCCGCCCGCGCCAATCGGATGGCGCTCATCGTAGCCTCGGTGCCGCTCGAGACGAACCGGAGCATCTCGACGTGCGGCATCCGCTGCACGATGCACTCGGCGAGCTCCGTTTCCGCCTCGCACGGAATGCCGAAGCTCGTGCCGCGCTGCATCGCCTCCGCCACGGCATCGAGCACCGCCGGCGCGGCGTGTCCTAACGCAAGCGGGCCCCACGAGAGCACGTAGTCGATGTACTCGCGGCCGTCCACGTCCCAGATGCGCGCGCCCTCGCCGCGCTCCACGACGAACGGGTCGCCGCCCACGCCGCCGAACGCCCGCACCGGCGAGCTCACGCCCCCCGGCGTCACCGCACGCGCGCGCCGCATGATCGCCGCCGAGCGCGTGGTCACCGGCCGTAACTTCCCTGCGCGACGCCCGACAACACCGGCAGCGCGCGCCCACGTGCGGCGGTCGGCGGAGACGCCGCCGGCATCGTCACGCGGTCCACACGCCCGGCGAAATCGTCGTCGCTCTCCACGGCGTCCACCACGCACTCGACGATCGCGCCCGGCGCCGCATCGCCCTCGAGATACGTGATGCCGTCGATGTCGTCGGCTTGCCACCACAGGCGCGCCTCGGCGCGCCCGCCCGCGCTCGCCGCGCGATCGACGATGGCCGGCACGGTTCGCCCAACGTAGCGCTCGGCGCGCTCGGCGCCGACGGCGCGCTGCACGTCCGTTAGGCGGTCGAGGCGCTCGCGCTTGAGCGACGCCGGAACGTCGTCGGCCAACTCCGCGGCGCGCGTGCCCTCCTGCGCCGAGTACGTGAACGCGCCCACTCGGTCGAAGCGCACCTCCTCCAACAAGTCGCAGAGCTGCGCGAAGTCGTCGTCGGTTTCGCCGGGGAAGCCCACGATGCACGTCGTGCGCACGGCCACGTCGGGCACCGCATCCCGCAGCCGCGCGACGCACGAGCGAATCGTGGCCGCGCGCTCGGGCCGGCGCATGCGCGCGAGCACGGCGTCCGACCCATGTTGAATCGGAATGTCGAGGTAGGGCACGATGCGACGCTCGCGCGCCATCAAGTCGAGCAACCTCGGCGTGATGCCCGCCGAGTAGACGTAGAGCAAGCGCACCCACGGAATCGATGTCCCGCCGAGTACGGCCTCGAGCAACTCGGGGAGCCCGTTGCCGTCGCGACGATCCCGGCCGAAGTGCGCGAGATCCTGCGCCACGAGATTGACCTCGCGCGCACCCTGCAGCTCCAACAGTTGGGCCTCGCGAACGACCTCGTCTAACGGAAACGAGCGGTGCTTGCCGCGCATGAGCGGAATCGCACAGAACGCGCATCCGTGATCGCATCCCTCGCTGATCTTGAGATAGCGCACGTGCGGCAAGTCGCCGGTGTAGAGTCGCACGCCTGGATGCACGGTCCCGGACCACGCGGGCTCAGGCAACACGCCGCGCTCCATGAGCGCGGGAACCAGCCGGTCCATTTCCGATGCGCCCAGGAATACGTCCACCTCGGGCAGCTCGGCAGCGAGCTCGGCCTTGTGGCGCTCGACCATGCAGCCCACCGCCACCACGGCGCGACACGTTCCCAACTGCTTGAGGCGGCCGGCCTCGACGATCGCGTCGATCGACTCCTGCTTGGCCGCGTCGATGAAGCCGCAGGTGTTGATGACGATGACGTCGGCGCGCTCGAGGTGCGTCGTGTGCTTGGCGCCCTGATCGACCAGTTGCGCCAGATAGCGCTCGCTGTCGACGGTGTTCTTGTCGCAGCCGAGCGTGATGAAGCCGATGTTCACGAAGCGGCGGGCGAGATGGCGGGGGCAGGCATGGAACGAAACCTAGCCGCTTCGCCGACCGCGCTCAACGCTAACGATAGTTCCCGAATTTGAGCTCGACGCCGAAATCCTGACCGCGCAGGAGCGTGATCGCGCCTTGCAGGTCGTCCCGGGACGGCGACGATACGCGCACCTGGTCGCCCTGGATCGCCGCCTGCACCTTCTTGAGCTTGGCCTCCTTGAGCGCGGCGACGATCTTCTTCGCCGTGTCGGTGTCGAGCGCCATCTTGAGCTTCACCTCGCGCCGGACCGTGTCGCCGCCGGCCGGAGTCACCGCGCCGATGTCCAGATTCTTCACCGCCACGCCGCGCTTGATGAGCTTCCCCTGCAGCACGTCGAACAACGCGCGCATCTTGAAGTCGTCGTCGGCCACCAGCACGAGCATGTTCTCGGCGCGGCGAAAATCGATCGATGCCTTGGAGCCCTTGAAGTCGTAGCGTTGGGCAATTTCCTTCTGCGCCTGATTGACCGCGTTGTCGACCTCCTGCAGGTCGACTCCCGTGGTCACGTCGAACGACGATGGTTGGGCCATGCTCCGTCCCGATGAAGTGACGCCCCCCGCGGATTCGCGAGGGGCGTCTCAAGTTGCCGCCCAACCCGGGGCGCGGAAAGGGGCGCCTACTTGAGGACGGACGTCTTCCCCGCCACGGCGTTGTTGAACGCCGGGACGTCGGTGTCCATCACGGTCCGCACCTGCTCGAGCACCGTGCGGAGGCGCGCCGCGAGATCGTCGTGCACCGCGATTTCGGGCGCGTTCGGCGCGAAATCCGGATCGCCGGCCACGTCGCCGGCGCCCGACCCCACCGATCCTTCGAGATAGAGCAGCCGGAGGTACAATCGCATGGGAGCCCGATACGTTTTCTGATCGTTCTCCTGCAGCACCGGATCGAGCAGTTCGTTCTCGACGCCGTCCAGCTTGCCCGCGAGCGTCTTCGCGTCGGCCATCACCGCCTTGAACGACGAGTCGTGCCCGTACATCTCGCCCAGGTCCTCGAGCTGCTTGCGCACCTTTTCGATCCGGTTGATCGCGTCGACCGTCGAATCGATTTCCTGATACACGCTGTAGGCGAGCGCGCTCTGCGCGTCGGCGTCGGCCGTCGTGCCGCCCGAATGCGGATCCTTGAGCACCGTGAGCGGCTGCGTGAGCTTCTGCCCGCCCGCATCGAGCTCCACGGTATACGTACCCGGCGCCACGAGCGGGCCTAACACGGGATCCTCGATGCCGTAGTGATAGATGCGCCGCGTGAGCTTCCCGATGAAGCGCTTGTCGGTCCAGATCTGCGGATACCCCTTGGGCGTGGTGCGCAGCGCCACCGTGTGCGTGTGCTCGTAGCGCAGATCCCACCACGTGCGGTTGAGTCCTGCTTCGCCCGCGACCGACAGCCGTCGCACCACGGCATTGTGCGGGTCGCGGATCGTGATGTGCACCGAATCCTTGGTGCTGTCCTTGAGGAAATAGTCGATCACCGCGCCATAGGGCGGATTGCGTCCGGCCGAGATGTCGTCGGGATCGCCTTTGATTCGGTTGGACCCGCGGAAGCGATACGCCTCGCGCGGCGCGAACAGGTACGCGGACTTGGAGGCAAGCTCCGTGTCGATGCCGCGCAGCGGCGCCACGTTGTCCAACACCCAGAACCCGCGGCCTTTGGTGGAAATCACGAGATCGTCGAAGTGCTCTTGCACCACGATCCAGGTGACCGGGGCGTGCGGCAGATTCGACTGCAGCGAGAACCAGTGCGCGCCGTCGTCTAACGACACGTACAATCCGTTTTCGGTGCCGGCGTACAGCATGCCCTTGCGCTTCGGGTCCTCGCGCACGATGCCCACGTAGCTGAACACGCTCTTGGGGATGCCGCCGCTCAAGAACCGCCACGTGTGTCCGTAGTCCGTGGTCTCGTAGATGAACGGATCGCGATTGTTCTCCTGATGGCCATCCACGGAGATGTACGCGCGACCCGCGTCGTAGCGCGACGGCTCGATGTTGCTGATCGTGCCGCCCTTGGGGAACTCGGACGATGTGGGCGTGACGTCGGTCCAGTGTGCGCCCGCGTCGCGCGTCACGTGCACCTTGCCGTCGTTGGACCCGGCCCAGATGAGGCCGCGCGTCAGCGGCGACTCGGCGATGGCGAACAGGGTGCAGCAGTACTCGACGCCCAGGTTGTCGTCCGTTAGGCCGCCCGAGCTGTGCATCTTGGCCGTGTCGGCGGTGGTCAAGTCGGGGCTGATCACGCTCCATGTCTGGCCGCCGTCGGTGGTGCGGTGCACGTACTGGCTGCCCACGTAGATCGTGTTGTGGTCCCAGGGCGAGAGCGCCATCGGCTGCGTCCAGTTCCAGCGATACTTGGCGCTGTCGGCCGGCCCGTCCAGCGCGCGCTCGGGCCACGGGTCTACCGAGTGCGACTGCTTGGACGTGAGATCGAACCTTTCGAGACCGCCCTCGTAGCAGCCGCCCCACACGATGGTCGTGTCCACCAGATCGGGATACGAGAATCCCGATTCGCATCCGCCCGTCGTCTGCCAGAGCGCCGACGGGATGCCGAACCCCTGGCTGTTGCTGGGGCCGCGCACGGCCGTGTAGTCCTGCTCGTTGCCGTAGACGTTGTACGGAATCGCGTTGTCGACGGCCACGTGATAGATCTGCGCGATCGGCAGCACCACGCGGTGCCATTGCTTGCCGTGCGTGGTGGTGATCTGGATGCCGCCGTCGTCGCCGATCATCATGCGGTCGGCGTTGGTCGGATCGGCCCACATGTCGTGCGTGTCGCCGCCCCACGGCATCACCTCGGCCGTCTCGCCGCCGTCGAGCGAGCGCATGAGGAAGTTGGACGGGAAGTACACTTCGTTAGGCGTGGCCGGCGACACCATGATGCGCGTGTAGTAGTGCGGGCGCTCGGCCAACAGGTGGCTGTAGCTCACCACGTGCCAGTGATCGCCGCCGTCGTCGGAGCGCCAGAGCGCGCCCTTCCCTTCCCAGCCCGTCTCGATGAGCGCGTACCAGCGGCTCGGGTCGTTGGGCGCGATGGCCACCGCCACCTTGCCTAACGGACCTTTGGGCAGGCCTGCGGTGGCATGCTTCCAGGTGGTGCCGCCGTCGTGCGAGATGTACACCCCGCTGCCCGAGCCGCCCGAGAACTTGCCCCACGTGTGGATCACGAACGACCACATCCCCGCCACGAGGATGCGCGGATTGGTGGGATCCATCGCCAGATCGGACGCGCCCGTGGAATCGTTCACGAACAACACCTTGTCCCACGTCTTCCCGCCATCCATCGACCGGAACACGCCTCGCTCCGGTTGGGCACCGTATCCCTGCCCCTCGGCGGCCGCGAACACGATGTTGGGGTTCTGCGGATCGATCACGATGCGCGCAATGCGCCCCGTGCGTTCGAGACCCATGTGCGTCCACGTGGCGCCACCGTCGGTCGACTTG
>JANWIK010000180.1 GCA_025449955.1 Gemmatimonadaceae bacterium | reverse complement strand
TGTCCCCGGAGTCCTCATGCCCTTCCCCGCTCGTAGCGTTGGTCTGTTCGCTCTGCCCGCTTTGGCCATGTCGTTGGTCGCCGGAACCGCGCGCGCCCAGGACAGCACCAAGGCCGTGAACGTTGGGCAGGCAGCGCCGGATTTCACCGCGCCCGGCGCCACGCGATTCGGCGTGCTCAAGGATCCGATCAAGTTGTCCGATTTCCGCGGACAAACGGTGGTGCTCGCCTTCTTCTTCAAGGCGCGGACGAAGGGCTGAACGGTGCAAATGGAGGCGTACCGTGATCAGTACGCCAAGCTCTTCAACGGTGGAAAGAAAGTCGTCCTGCTCGCAATGAGCGTGGATCCCGATACCACGCTGGCGGCATGGGCGCACGAAGAAAGCTTCCCGGTGCTGTTCGCGAGTGATTCGACGGGCGACATCGGCAAGAAGTACGGGATCTACAACGACAAGTACAAGCTCGACACGCGCGTCCTGTACGTGATCGACCCGACGGGCAAGGTGACGTATCGGGCGATGCCGTTCCAGGAGCTCACGGCCAAGGCCTACACGGAACTTGGTGACGCGATCGCGAAGGTCGATGGCGCGCAGTCGTCTGGCGCGGGAAGCGGAGCTGGGACGGGGACACCCTAGCGGGCCGCGGGCGAAACCGGCGTCGACAGCCGGCCGATGTGGTCCGGGTCGCCTTGACGAACCGGGCTGGTGAGGGCGAGGATGGGAGAGCATGTCTCCTGCCTCGCCCTCGTCGTCTTCGCGCCGTGGCCGGCCGGCGCGGGCGCCCGTTCGTCCGCGGCGGGCGTCGCTGGCGGCGCGCGGTCTGTTGGCGGCGGCCGAGCGGGATCTGCAGCAGATCATTCTCGACATCCACGATGGTCCGGTGCAGGACATCTTCGGCGCGCTGTCGCAGATCCAGGTATTGCGCCACCGGCCCGAGCTCCAGACGGGCGACGCGTCGGTGGTGTTGGGACGCGTGGCGGCGTCGCTCGAGCGTGCGTTAGGCGAGATCCGCAACTTCATCGGCGCCTTCCGGCCGCCGGAATTCGAGCGCCGTCCGTTAGGCGCGATCCTCGAGCAGCTGGTGGTGCAGCACGAGTCGCTCACCGGCGCCACGGTCGACTTCTCGCTGGCCACGCCGCTGCCCGATGACGTGCCGCTCTCGCTCAAGATCTCGCTCTACCGCATCCTGCAGGAAGCGCTCGCCAACGCCACCCGCCACGCGGGCGTGACGAGCTTCGAGGTCCTCGCACGGGCCGACCGCCGGCACATCGTCGTGCGGGTACGCGACCGCGGCAGAGGGTTCAACGTCGCCAAGGTGCTCAAGAAGGAAATCGACGTGGGTGTGGCCGGCGGCCACTTCGGCCTGCGCGGCATGCGCGATCGGGTGGCGATCATGAACGGCAAGTTGTCGATCAGCTCCGGCCGCGGCGGCACGGTGGTGACGATTCGCCTCCCGCTCTCGTGAGCGGGGCCCGCGCATGATCAAGGTGCTCCTGGTGGACGATCACCCGCTCGTCCTCGAGGGCCTGCGCGGGCTCATGGAATCGGAGCCCGGCATCGAGGTGGTGGGCACCACCACCGACGGCGCGCGCGTGGTCGACCTGGCGCGTCAATACCGGCCCGACGTCGTGGTGCTCGACCTCGAGTTAGGCGCGACCAACGGATACGATGTGCTCACGAAGCTACGCGCCGAGCAGGTGCCGGCGCGCGTGCTGGTGCTCACGGCCTACGGCGATGGCGAGTCGCTGCGCGCGGCGCTCGAGCACCACGCCGATGGCATCGCGCTCAAGACGGACAGTCCGGCGCGGACCATCGACGCGATCCGCGCGGTGAACGCGGGCGTGCTCGTGTTTCCGCAAGCGGCCCGCCGCTGGATGCGCAAACCGACGGACCGCGCGGTGGCGGGGCCGAGCGCGCTATCGGATCGCGAGCGCGAAGTGTGGCGGCATCTCGCGTCGGGACTCTCCAACGCCGCCATCGCTCGCAAGTTAGGCGTAAGCCCGAGCACGGTGAAGTTCCACACGCAGAACCTGTTTCAAAAGTTGGGCGTGGGGAACCGGACGGCGGCGGCGGTGGAGTACGAGAAGCAGATCCCGGCCGCGGCGCGGGGCCGGGAGCGCGGTTGACGCGCCGCCTGCTACCGGGCGCCGGCTTGCGCGCCGCGAATGTGCTCCGGGTGCGCGTACACGTTGGCGGTGCGTCCGCGCAGCAACCCGATCAGCGTGAGATTGGCGGCGTCGGCTAACCGAATGGCGAGTCCCGTTGGGCGCGAGACGGCGGCCAACAACGGGATGCCGGCCACCGCTGCCTTCTGCACCAGCTCGTAGCTCGCCCGGCTCGTCATGATGAGGAAGCCGGTGCTCGCGTCCACGCGCTCGCGCGCCAGCGCGCCGATCACTTTGTCCAGCGCGTTGTGGCGGCCCACGTCCTCGCGCACCACGCGGATGGCGCCGTCGAACGTGCACCACGCGGCGGCGTGCATCGCGCCCGTGGCGCGATTGTACTCCTGGCGCGCGCCTAACTCAGCCTCCGCGCGCCAGAGCGCCGCGGGGTCGACGGGCTCGCGCCACGTCACGGTGCGGGGCTCGCGCAGCGCCTCGGAGATGGTTTCCACCCCGCACAACCCGCAGCCGGTGCGGCCAGCGAGCTGGCGCCCGCGCGTCGCGAGCCGCTCCCCATCGGCAGCCGGGACGGTGATCTGGAGCTCCACGCCTTGGCCGTGCCGCACGACCTCGACGCGCTGCACGTCGTTAGGCAAGCGCACGACCTCCTCGGACAGGCTGAATCCGGCCGCGAAATCCTCGAAATCGTCCGGCGTCGCCATCATCACGACGTGCGGCCGCTGATTGTACACGAAGGCCACCGGCACTTCTTCGGCGACCGGCGCGTCGCCTGACGAAACGACCGCGCCATCGAGTCGCTCGAAGGCGCGGTCGCGGACGGGCCGGCTGTAGCCGAGCCCGAACAACGGATGGTCGGGCCGCAGGGCCGGCGGCGGCTGGTCGCTCACCGCGCCCGCCGCCGCCGCGAGTGCGCGCGCCTAACCGTGGCCATCGCCGGCTCCATTCCCACCCGTGCGGCCGGCGTCGCCGCCGGCGCGCGCCCCATGCGGCCCCTGGCCGTCGCCGTTCCCGGGACCGCCCATGGGACGCGGGCCCCGATTCTGCACGAACCGCCACCCGAATCGTCCCTTGATGCAGAGATTGCCGCGCGTGATATCGTGGTCCAACGGCGACGTCACGCGCACGATCTCGTTGTCCTGCACGTGCAGCTCGAGCGTGCAGCCCACGCCGCAATAGGGACAGATGGTGCTCACCTGCGTCTGCTTCGACTCGTCCCACGTGCCGGCCTCGCGATGATCGTGCTCGCTCTTGAACATGAGCGCTCCCGTTGGGCACACGGCGATGCAGTTGCCGCAGTACACGCACGCCGATTGGGGCAGCTCCACCGCGAGCTCGGTCGAGATGCGCGCGTCGAATCCGCGGCCGGCGACGGCGATCGCGAACGTGTTCTGATAGTCGGTGCCGCACGCTTCCACGCACTTGTAGCACAGGATGCACTTGCCGTAGTCGCGCACGTACAGATCGTTGTCGACCTTCACCGGCTGGCCCACCGTGGCCGCGTAGTCTGCGTTAGGCGGCTCGTGATGCCCGGTCGGCAGCGCGTCGCGCTCACCCGCGTCCGCGTCGGGCGCGGGCGGACCGTAGCGCTCCGGCTTGCAGTCGTATGACTCGAGCCATCCCGCCACATCCGGCGTGGTCGACAGATCCACCGACGACGCGAGGAACTCGAGCACCATCTTCCGGCTGTGGCGCACGCGCTCGCTGTCCGTCGACACCACCATGTCGGCCTCGACCTTCCGCGAGCACGCGGGCACGAGCACACGCGAGTTCTGCACCTCCACCACGCACACGCGGCACACGTTCACCGGGTGCAGCGTGTCGAGGTAGCAGAGCGTGGGGATCTCTGTGCCTAACGACTTACAGGCGTCGAGGATGGTGGTACCCTCAGGCACCTTCACCTTCTGACCGTCGATCGTCAGCTCGACGGCCCGCTTGGGCCGCGCAATCTCGACGAAATGAGTCATTGCGCGTTCCGTCCATCGAAGAGACCGCAGCGCTTGATCGCCGACTCCACCGCGCTGTACGCGGTCTGGCCGAGTCCGCAGATCGACGCGTCTTTCATCGCGAGTCCGATCTCGTCGAGCAGCGCGAGCTCGTCCGCCACGCTGCCCCGCGTCTTCTTCACGGCGAGGCGGTGCAGCGCCTCTTCCTGTCGCACGGTACCGACGCGGCACGGCACGCACTGCCCGCACGATTCGTCGCGGAAAAATGCCGCGACGCGGCGCAGCACGTCGCCCATGTCGGCAGTCTCGTCGAACACCATGATGACGCCCGAGCCCAACGTGGCCTGGGCGGCGCGCGCGCCCTCGAACGTCAACGCGATGTCGAGCTCGTCGGGGCGAATGAACAGGCCGGCGGCACCGCCTAACAGAATGGATTGCGCGGTGCGGCCCGGCGTGATGCCGCCGGCCATGGTGAGCAGGTCGCGCAGCGTGGCGCCGAACGTCACCTCGTACACCCCCGGCTTCACCACCGACCCGCACAAACAGAACAACTTGGACCCGCTCGACTGCTCGGTGCCTCGCGCCGCGAATGCCGGTCCACCTTCGAGCATGATGAACGGGACATTGGCCAGCGTCTCGACATTGTTGATGACCGTCGGCTTGCCGAACAGTCCGGCTTGCACCGGGAACGGCGGCTTGTTGCGCGGCTCGCCGCGGAACCCTTCGATCGAATTGAACACCGCGGTCTCTTCGCCGCAGATGTACGCGCCGGCGCCCTTGCGCACTTCGATGTCGAACCGGAACGGTTGGCCCAGGATGGCGTCGCCGAGGTAGCCGCGCGCGCGCGCCTGATCGATGGCGTTCTGCACCCGCGCGATGGCTAACGGATACTCGCCGCGGATGTACACGAATCCCTGCTCGCACCCGGTGGCGTACGCCGCGATGGTCATCGCTTCGACGATCGCGAACGGGTCGCCTTCCATCAGCACGCGATCCTTGAACGTGCCGGGCTCCGATTCGTCGGCGTTGCAGATGATGTAGTGCGGACGTTCCGGTTGCCGAGCCACTGCGTCCCACTTGCGGCCGGCGGGGAAGGCGGCGCCGCCGCGGCCTAACAACTTGGAGTCGAGGACCTCGCGAATCACGCCCTCGCGGCCCAGCTCGAAGGCCCGCCGGAGCGCGACGTAGCCATCGGTCGCGCGATATGCATCGAGATTGGTTGGGTCCGCGACGCCCACGCGCTTGAGCAGCCGGAGACCCGGCTCACCCCGCTGCGGCAACGGAATGCGGGTCGCTTCGCGGTCGCCGTCGCGCCCCTCCAGCAGCGCCAGCGCGCGCTCTGCCGTTAGGCTACCGACAAGGCGCTCGAGGGGCTCGGGACCGGCTACCGTGAGGAGCGCGGCCGGCGCTTCGTCGCACATGCCGAGGCACGGACTCGGCAGCCAGACCACGTCGTCGTCGCCGATCGCCACGTGGCCCGCGCCTAACGCACGGGGATGCACCGCGCCGTGCTTGGCCTCGAGCGCGTCGATCACCGCCCGTGCGCCGCGCGTGCGACAGCAGATGTCATCGCACACGTGGACCACGCGCTTGGGGCGCGGCGTGGTGGCGAGCAGCGCGTAGAACGTCGCGACGCCCCAGGCCTCGGCCGGAGGCACGTCGAGCCGCGCGCAGATGTAATTGAGGGCGCCTTCGCTCACCCACCCGACACGGGACTGGACGGCGTGGAGCGCGGGCAAGAGCTCGTGTCTGCGTGCGCGCGCCGTGTGCCCGCCGAACGCGACGTGTGCGTCGCGCTCAGCGACGCGCTCGCCGCCATCCCATCCCGAGGCCGGAGGACCGAGCCGTGCGTCGATCGCCTCGCGTTCCTCATCCGTGGGTCCCGCGTCGAGCAGTTTCAGGTCCATCAGTCGCCTAACACAGGATCCGAGTGGCGATGCGTCGCCTGGGAGCGGGCTTCATCGGGCGCGCGCACCGGTTCGACCTTCACCGCGCACGCCTTGAACTCCGCAGTCCCCGAGCGGGGGTCGGTGGCGTCGATGGTCAACAGATTGACGCGCACCTGATCCTGGAAATGGAGCGTCATGAACACGAGACCGGCGCGCAACCCGGTGTCGATGCGCGCCGGCGCGACGATGCTGCCGCGGCGCGATGTGATGCGCACGAGGTCGCCGGTGCGGATGTCGAGGCGTTGGGCATCTTCGGGAGCCAAGTCCAGCGTTTCGCCCCGGCGGAGCGGCGACGTGTAGCCGGCCGTCTGCACGCCGGTGTTGTATGAATCGAGGCGCCGCCCCGTGGTGAGCGTGAACGGATACTCGGCGTCCGGCGTCTCCACGGGCGGCTCGTACTCGGTGAGCGAGAACGCGGCTAACGGACCACCCACCGGCTCGGCCCACAACCGGCCGTGCAGGAACTGCGCGCCAGGGTCCTGTTCGTTCGGGCACGGCCATTGGATGCCGTCCAACTCCTCGAGCCGGTGGTACGACATGCCGCCGAACATGTCCGGCGCCAGCGTGCGGATCTCTTCCCACACCTGTTCTGCGTTCGGCGTGCCCCAATCCTTGCCTAACCGGCGGGCCACCTGGGAAATGATCCACAGCTCGTCGCGCGCCTCACCCGGCGGCTCGAGCGCCTTGCGTACGCGTTGCACGCGGCGCTCGCTGTTGGTCACGGTGCCTTCGGCCTCGCACCAGCTGGCCGTGGCCGGAAGCACCACGTCGGCGAGCTGTGCCGTCTTGGTGAGGAAAATGTCCTGCACCACCAGATGATCGAGCTCGCTCAAGATCTTCTCGGCGTGGTGCTGGTCGGCTTCCGACTGCGCCGGGTTCTCGCCGATCACGAACAGCGACGTGAGCTCGCCGCGATCCATCGCCGCCATCATTTCGGTGACCGTCCAACCGTAGTTGGGCTGCAGCGTCACGTTCCAGGCGCGATCGAAGCGGCCGCGAATGTCCGGATCGAGGATTTCCTGGAATCCGACCAACCGGTTGGGAATCGCGCCCATGTCGCCGCCGCCCTGCACGTTGTTCTGACCGCGCAGCGGGTTCAGCCCGGAGCCGTAGCGTCCGACGTGTCCGGTGACGAGCGAGAGATTGATCAAGGCCAGGACGTTGTCCGTCGCGTTGTGGTGTTCGGTGATGCCTAACGTCCAACAAATGATCGCGCGATCGGCCCGCGCATACGTGTGCGCGGCCTCGCGGATGACCTCGGCCGGCACGCCGGTAATGCGTTCGGCCACGTCGAGCGTGTACGACTCGACGAGATCGCGATACGCCTCGAAGCCGGTGGTCGCGCGCTCGATGAACTCCGTATTCGCCAGTCCGGCATGAATGATCTCGCGGGCCATCGCGTTGGCGAGCGCGATGTCCCCCCCCACGTTCAGGCCCATCCACACGTCGCCCCATTGCGCCGACGACGTGCGACGTGGGTCGACGACATATAACCGCGTCCCGTGGTTGATGCCTTTCAGGACGTGATGAAAGAAAATCGGATGGTTTTCGCGGGCATTCGCTCCCCACAGGAAGATCACATCGGTTTCTTCGATCTCCCTGTACGAGCTCGTGCCCCCGCCCGCTCCAAAGATCGTCGCCAGACCGACGACGCTCGGAGCGTGTCAGGTCCGATTACAACTGTCGACGTTGTGCGTGCCGAACGCGACCCGGGCCAGCTTCTGCGCCAAGTAGTTCATCTCGTTCGTCGACTTGGAGCAGCTGAAGATGCCCAGTGCGTTAGGCCCGTGCGCGGCGATGTTGCGGCGGAAGCCCAGGGCGGCACGATCGAGCGCTTCGTCCCATGACGCGGGCCGGAGCGCGCCCAAGTCGCGCACCAAAGGTTGGGTCAGCCGCGAATAGCCGAGCTCGGCACTGCCGTTGCCTCGCATAGTCCCCCAAAATTGGGATGAAAACGAAAAGGCGATTCACCCTCACACAAGAAATGAATCGCACCCGGCAACAGACAATTCAAGGCGAAAACAGGGCCTGGACGACCCTTTGAAGCCCCTTTCCCGCCCTCAGCCGACGGTCCCGAAGCAGGCCGCAATACAATTGATGGAGAGGAGCAGGCTCGGGAGCCACCGATCCTTGTCGTCCGACTCGCGCACGCGCCGCAAGAGGTCGATTTGCTGGTCGTGGGCCCGCTCGAGGAGCGGGACACGCCTCGCAAACCGGCTGCTGAACTGCGGAAATCGCTCGGCCAGCCGGGATTCGCCCGTGATCCGGAGCACGGTGCTCGCAGTGCGATCGAACTCGGCGCGGACGAGGCCGAGAATGGCGGCGCGCGCGTCTTCGTTAGGCACGAGCCCGGCGTAAGCACCGGCGACGGCGAGGTCCACCTGCACGAGCGTTTTCTCCGTTTCGTCGATCACCAGCCGGAACACGGGCGACTCGGCGAACATGCGCCGAAGCAGTGACTCGCCGCGCTGGCCACGGATGGTGAGAAACGCGTCGAGGGCGCTCCCCACGCCGTACCAGCCGGGGATCAAGTGCCGGCTCTGCGTCCAGGCGAACACCCACGGGATGGCGCGCAGGTCGGCCAGGTCGCGCGTTAGCGATCGGCGCGCGGGACGCGAGCCGAAGTTGAGGAGCGCCATCTCATCCACGGGCGTGGCAGCGCCGAGGTACGCGAGGAAATGCGGGTGACGCACCAGGGCGCGATAGGCCGCGTGTCCCGCGCCGGACAACGCGTCCATCGCGTCGTCGGCCCCCGGCACCGGCGCCGCGGGCGCGGCGGGCAGCGAGTACTCGATGACGCTCGACGCGAGCAGCTCGAGCTGATACGCGGCGGCGTCGGGGTACGCATACTTGAACGACACCACTTCGCCTTGTTCCGTTAGGCGAAGGCGGCCGCCGATGGTGCCCGGCGGCTGGGCGGCGATCGCGCGGTGGGTCGGCGCGCCGCCGCGGCTCACCGATCCGCCGCGGCCATGGAAGAACGAGATGCGCACGCCGCTCTCGGCGGCCACGCGCGCGAGGCGGGTCTGCGCCTTGTAGAGCTCCCAGTTGGAGGTGAGGAACCCGCCATCCTTGTTGGAATCCGAGTAGCCGATCATCACTTCCTGCGCTCCGCCTAACGCACGGATGCTGCGCGTGACGACCGGGATGGCGAACAGCTCCGCCATCACGGCGGGCGCGCGCCGCAGGTCCTCGATCGTCTCGAAGAGCGGCACGATGGGTATCGTACAGCTCTCGAGCCCCTCGTCGTCCACGAACAGCCCGGCCTCCTTGGCCAGGAGATACGCCGCGAGCACATCGCCCACGCCTTCGGTTCCGCTCACCACGTAGCTCCCGAATGCGCGACGGTCGGCGTGCGTCCGCGAGGCGCGGATCTCGCGCAGCACATCCAGCGCGTCGTTAGGGAGTTGGGGCTCATCGGCGCCCGGCTCGCGCCGCGGCACCGCGAGCGCGCCGCGGAGCCACGCCGCGTCGCCGCCGCACACGGACGCGATCCCCTGCCCCAGGCGCGACCGCAGCGCGTCGGCCGCGGGTCGCACACGACGCGCGTGGTCGCGCACATCCAGCCGGACGAGAGAAAACCGGAACGCTTCCACTTCGCGCCGGAGCGACGCCACCACGCCGCGCGCGATGCGCTTGCACCCCGCCTCGCCGAGCGCGCGCTCGAGCTGCCGGAGCTCGGCGATCATCTCGTCGGCGGTCGCGTAAGGCGGCGCGTGCGCCACGTCGCCGATGGTGGCCGCCAGCCGATCCTGCATGCAGGCGACCCACTGGCGGAAGAGCTCGCCGGGATTACGGGACGCGACCCGCGCCGCATCATCCCCTCGCGCGGCCGCCCTGCCTAACGCAACCCGGAACCACGCCGGCACCGTGATCGACCGCTCGGCGATGCTCAGCGCCTGGACCAGATGCGCCAACCGCGCGCGATAGCGGCGCAGACAGGCGCGGCGGTATTCCAGCACGGCCTGCCGCGTGACGGCCGGGGTGACATTCGGGTTGCCGTCGCGATCGCCACCGATCCACGAGCCGAATTCGAGCACCACCGGGACGTCGATCGACCCACCCGGGAACGCCTCGGCGGCCGCGTGGTCGAGCGCGTCGTGCACCGCGCCGAACGCGTCGAAAATGGTGTCGTCGAAGAAGTGGATGCCCCACGCCACCTCGTGCGCAACTGTGGGGCGCTCGAGGCGGAGCTCGCCCGTCATCCAGAGCACATCGATCTCGTCGCGCAATGCCTCGATCCGGCGCCCGCGCCCGGCGGCCGACCATGCCATGCCGTCGAGCTCGCCTAACATGCGATAGATGGTGCGATGCTTCTCGAGCACCGTGACGCGCTTGGCTTCCGTGGGGTGCGCGGTGATGGTCGGCGTGACGCGGAGGGTCTCCAGCAGCTCGGCGACCTGCGACGGCTGCACCCCGGAGTCGCGCCACGCCGCGAACACGTGCGCGAACGTGCCGGCGAGCCGCGCCTCGCCTTGCTCGAGCTCGACCCGCCGCCGCGCGCGCATGGCATCGTGGAGCTCGGCGATGCTCACCAGGCTCGCCCACATGCCTAACGCTTGGAGCGAGCGGCCGATGGCGGCCGGCGAGCCGGCGCGGTCGATCCGCGCGCCGCCTAACGCGCCGGCGGCATCGGGCGCGCGCATGCGCACCACGTCCGTGAGCAATCGCACGAGCAACCGCCCGGCGTCGGACACCGTGCCGCCGAGCTCCAATGCCGTCGCACCCTCCGGGACGGGCACGCGCGGCACCACCAATGGACGAGCCGGCGCCGGCCTCACGCCACCCGGTCGCGCGGCGTGCCGCCGCCGAAGAACGCGGTCAAATTGTCGACCGCGCGATTGCCCATCGCGACGCGCGTCTCCTCGGTCGCGCTGCCGAGGTGCGGCAGCAACACGACGTTCTCCATGGCGAGCAACGCGCGCGACACCGCCGGCTCGCGCTCGTACACGTCGAGCGCCGCGCCGGCGATGAGCTTGTCGTGTAGCGCCCGGACCAGCGCGCCTTCGTCCACGACGTCGCCGCGCGAGGTATTGATCAGAACGGCGCCGGGGCGCATGGCCGCCAATCGCGTGGCATTCATCAGGTGATGCGTGTCCGGCGTCGCCGGGCAGTGCAGCGACACGAAATCGCTTTCCGCGAGCACTTCCTCGATCGAGCCGCGGCGCTCTGCGCCTAACGCAGCGCCATCGGCCTCCGACGCGAACGGATCGTGCCAGAGCACCCGCAT